>CAUJFT010000241.1 GCA_963169475.1 Bacteroidota bacterium
TCTCCTGCTGTAGATGAAATATATGTGGAAATCCCTGAATTTATAACCCCAGAAAATGCCACCATAGAAATTAGAAATGCAATGGGACAAGAGGTCTACAGAAGTGAGGTTACCGCCAAGAAGCAACGTATTCTCGTGAGAGATTTTTCTTCGGGGGTTTATTTTTTACGACTAAATTTTGAAAAAGGAACATTAGTTGCGCCTTTTTTGAAAGAAAAATACTAATATTGACCCCTGAATCGTAATAGGTGGAAATGTTTTTATAAAGTAGGTTAAAGCGTTACCTCGAACGGTCAAAAAAGGGTTCTTTTATCCCCAAAGAAGACTATAATATAATCTTTTCATTCAATATCTAAAATCTATAAAAATCGAATACTATGTTCCGCAATTTTGCTTCGTTTTGTTATCCGTTTTTAGTTATTTTTCTCATGGGAATCATTACTTTCACATCTTCTTGCAAGAGGGCTTATGAAGATGGACCTTCTATCAGTTTTGTTTCTCGTGAAGCAAGGGTAATCAATAATTGGCACGCCACGAAAATTCTTAGGAATGACTATAATGCCGATAGCCTCTTTGATAAGTTTGAGATGAATTTTGAAAAAGGGGGAACTACTCCTGAAGGGGGTAATTTTAAGTGGACTACTCGGCTTAAAGGAGACACCACTAATCTTGTGAGCGAAGGAAAATGGAAATTTGCCACGAAAGAACGTCAAATCCGAATAGAAGTAAACGGAAGCCCTAATCTTTTGTACATGGATATCACCCGCTTGAAAAATCAAGAAATGTGGATAAAATACCAAATCGAAAACGACTATTTTACGATTTATATGAACCCTTGATTTTACTAAGTAAACATAAAAAAGGCGGAAAAATTGATTTTTCCGCCTTTTTTTATTAGCCAATCAAGTATGATGACTATCCCTCTCCTTTTAGTATTTTAATAAACTCCGTACTGTTTATATGGGCGTGTTGATGAGGAACAAGTGACTCGAGTAAGTTGTAACGATTGCTCTCTAAAATCTCTTTATACTGCTTTTGTACAAGCTCGTTGTCTCTCATCATGTTTTTGAGAATTACCTCATGGTCTTCAAAAATACCCGTATTATTACTACTCATATAGTTTTGTATCATCTCCCGAATACGCGCCTCTACCTCTACCCGGGTAGGTATTATTTCAGGATACTGGTTCTCAATACGACCTCGAATCACTTCCCACCTAAAATCAACTATGTTTTCTTCATACACTGCATCAACATTTTCCTCCGTAATATCATCATCCTCTTTTTTATTTAGCAACATTTGCTTTTTTATAACCTCACCCGGAAGTTGGATTGGATTCATCTCGGTGAGTGCCTTCTTTACCACCTCTCTGAAACGATTTCGCTCCTCTCCGGCAAGAAGTGCCTTGTATTGTTTAGAAATTTCCTCTCTAAATGCTTCTTCTGTCAAAGCATTAGTATTTTCTCCTAGTACTTTTTTATAGAACTCCTCCCCTAAGGTTATCGGGGTGTTTTGAGTAATTCTTACGATAGTAAGATTGGTTTTTTTGCCTCTAAGCGTCTCAAGCTCATTGCCTTTGAAGAAAAGAAGCCTTGCGATTTCATTTTCATCTTCATGAATAGAGAAAATATCAAAATCTATCACATCGTCTTTTTTTAATCCGTACATTTTAGTATATACTTCCGGATTCGTAACCCTTGCGGGATTTAGAGAGATTACTTTTTTTACTCCACCTTCGACCACCTCTCCAGATTCAGATACTTCGGAGAGTGTCCCAAAAATCCAAGAACCTTCTTCTATTTGCTCTTTTTCTATATCTGTTCCATGTTGATCTTGTAATGCCTGAATCTCTGCATTTAAAAATTCGTCATCTATCTCCACTTCATAATGAATAAGCGGCTCGGCAGGAGTAAAATTAAGCTCAAACTTAGGAATAACTCCAAGCTCAAAATCTATCGAAATGATTTTTGTACATTCTATATCTACGCTTTCTTCGCTCATTGGATTTAGGGCGTAGGGGTTACCCAGTATATTAATATCATTTTCCTTAACATAATCATAAACTTTTTCGGAAATTTTTTCTGATACAACATCTAAGACTAACGATACCCCCATCTTTTTCCTTATTAACCCTACGGGCGCAGTACCTGTGCGAAACCCCCGTATAGTGGCAGTTTTAGCATATTTTTTAATCTCCTTGTCCACGTCTGATTTATACTCTTCTGGTAGAATTTCTACTGTTAAAACCAGATACGTCTCGTCTTTGTACTCTGCTACAATGTTCATTGCTTAACTTTTATATATCTAAAAAGCCCTTACCTTCATTGGCAGGGCTATAAGTGCGGGTGGAGGGACTCGAACCCCCAAGCCTCGCGGCACCAGATCCTAAGTCTGGCGCGGCTACCAATTTCGCCACACCCGCTTAAAATGAGACTGCAAAATTATAGCTTTTATTTTATTTTCCAAAATAAAATACAATTATTTATAATAAATTTTAATTTTGAACATAAACTACGCAAAATAAGGAGCTAAAATTTGTTTTCGGAGGAGACATCTCAAATTCAAAACATTTTTATTATAAAAAAATAGTACTTTTGTCCGCCATAAAACCGGAAGATTTACTTAAATGATACAAAGTACATTATTAGTGGGATTATTCTTATTTGTATTGGGGGCTTCTATATTCCTGACACGTCAGAATATTATTATGGCACTGAT
>CAUJFT010000242.1 GCA_963169475.1 Bacteroidota bacterium
CCGGACTAAAAATGCCTATAGCTGCCCCTGGTGTAAATATTTATTCTTCTACCCCCGGAAGTCAGTATGCTTCTTTTAGTGGGACCTCTATGGCAACTCCCATCGTATCTGGATTGGTGGGGATTATGAAGAGCTTAAAACCCGATATTAAGGCTGAAGAGGTCTATAAAATCCTTAATGATAGCGGTAAAAATGGGAAAAGCGTTTCGGAAACCGGAAAATTGATTCAGCCGGCAGCAGCACTTTCCGCGATGAGTGGAATATAAAATGATGGGACTTAGGCGTTTCCTTTCTTAATCCAAATATTAGGAAAGAAAATGAATCCATTGCACCTCTTTCTTTTTTGTCTAAGAAAATTGCGCGTTATCCGGAGCGATTTTCTTCACCCTCTTCTCGTGTCTCCCTCCTTCAAAGGCGGTATCGAAAAAGGCTTCTACACAAGAGATAGCCTCTTCTTCGGGGAGGAAGCGTGAGGGCAAACAGAGTACATTTGCATTATTATGCTGTCTCGATAAAATCGTAACCTCCTTATTCCATACCAATGCCGCCCGAATCCGTGAATATTTGTTAAGGGTCATGCAAACCCCTTCACCGCTACCACAAACCGCTACGCCAAAACGGATTTTATCTTCGCTGATAGCTAAACCTAACGGGTGGGCATAATCCGGATAATCCACAGAATCACTACCATCTGTACCAAAATCAGTAACATTATAACCTTTGAGTAGGAGGTATGATTTGATTTTTTGCTTTAGCTCATAACCGGCGTGGTCAGCCGCTAAACCAATAGTGAAAGTTGCTTTCATTCAAATGATATTTATACAAGTTCTTTTTCGCGTCTTTTATTAACAATTCCCGATATAAAAATACTTATTTCGTACAAGAATACCAACGGAATAGTGATAAGTGCTAATGAAAACAAATCACTACCGGGCGTGATTGCCGCCGCAATAATAAGTAAAACAACAAAGGCGTGTCGTCGATATTCTCGCATAAAGGAAGGCGTTAGCACTCCTAATAATGATAAATAATAAACTACCATTGGAAGTTCAAACATAATAGCTCCGGCAATCAGTGTGTTCGTTACGGTATCTACGGCACTCGCCGGGCGAAATTCATTAAGAACATCAGGCGAAATCTTAAAATCTACCAGAAAGGTAACGGTGAGTGGCGTAAGTATATAATAGGAAAATGCTAACCCAATAAAAAAAAGCAAGCTGATAATCAATACGTTACCCCTTAGCTTTTTTTGCTCATTATGCGTAAGCCCGGGTTTTATAAATCTCCATATTTCCCAGACAATATAAGGGAAGGAAATGATAAGCCCTCCAAAAAAACCCATATATAGTGCTTGCTGAAATTGCTCTGTAGTCTCTACAGAGCTAAATACTGGTCGAATATCAGAACACTGACTCGGGTTAAGCCTACAAATAAAGGCATTAAAGGGAAAATCGGGATAATAGGGAGCGGTAAGCCACCCAAAAACCTTTGCCCTATAGATAAAAACCCCAATAGAACATACCAAAATCGCTGCCAGAATCCGGAGAATATGCCACCTTAGTTCTTCTAAGTGGTCAAGAAAAGACATCTCTTTCTCATTTTCGGCGGATAAAACGACATTTTCCTTTTTTATTTTCTCTCTCTTTGAGAGTATATCCGAAAGCAGACTCATAAAATTTGTTTTGAAATACAAGGACTTATTATTAGCCCTAGGGTATAGAGGGAAAAGACCCTTAACCCTTCTAAATA
Organism: Bacteroidota bacterium; assembly: GCA_963169475.1. Taxonomy (GTDB): domain Bacteria; phylum Bacteroidota; class Bacteroidia; order J057; family J057; genus JAAFHL01. The sequence goes on from CAUJFT010000242.1 coordinate 1,750, forward strand.
TTAGAATCGGGGACAAAGATACAAAAGTACCTGAAAAAATACTTGGATTTTGTACTGTTTTCGCATTAAGATATTTAAAATACTGTGAATTAATAGATTAAAGGGAATGTTCTGTTATAACCTATTGGGGAGAATCATTCAAGCCAATTGGTCAAACCTACTTTCCACAATTGATACTCCTTTTTTGTAAAACTATTACTTTTGGCGCGGGAAATTCCTACGGCTTTGAAGCATAAACGCTAAAATAATCTAAATTAGGTATGATTTTTGATATTTAGTTTTTACCTTTTATATCTAATAAAATTATATTAATACTCTGAAATATTATGAAAACAAAAATTTTTATTTATATAATTACTATGCTTTTGCCAATATGGGGCTTTGGGCAGGATATATTAGACACTGATAGCTATATCCCTACCGTTGCCAGTACTGCAAGGGCAATTCCTTATCCAATTGCCTCTGACGAGTTAGATATTCAGGAGATGATTAAAATTTTTCCCTACGAATATCATAAGCCTTCAAATGATAATGTAATCACAATGCAGGCGGCATTCAGTGCTAAAAATATCAACGATAAATCTGGTAAAACAGTGCTAGAATTGGCGTTAAAGGCCAAAGATTATCATAGCTTATTGAATAGCCCACAAGTAAATGTAAGTTTAGTGATAGATAAAAGTGGGTCTATGAAAGAGGAGCAACGAATGGAGCGACTAAAACAAGCGATTCATATTTTTATTGATAAACTTCGGGCCGATGATATTATTTCGCTTGTAGTGTATGATACAGAGCCTTATGTATTGATTTCTGCCAGAAAAGTAGGGGATAAAAGCCAGCTTCACCAAGCCGTAAATCTGATTACCCCAGAGGGAAATACTAATCTTAATGGAGGAATGCTTTATGGATATGAGGAAGTGTTGAAGAATAGTATGAATTATAAAACCAATAAAGTCATTCTTTTTACAGACGGAGTAGCAAATATTGGAGTAACTAAGCCGGAAAGAATCATTTCTTTGGCCAAGCAGTTCAATAAATTAGGGATAGATTTATCTACGATTGGCTTTGGGAAAGAGCTTCAATTCTCTCTCCTAAAGAAATTAGCGCGAAACGGTAACGGAAAGGCTTATTATGTCAAAAATACGGAGGACCTCCAGACCGTATTTATACAAGAGGCAGAAAATCTGATTTCGCCAGTTGCACGGGACGTTACGCTTGAGATTCGTACTAACGAAGCTATTTTTGTAAGGGAGGTTTATGGATATGAGTGCCGTCAAACTGGAGGAGGGGCTGATATTTCGCTGCCGAATTTCCATGCTAATCAATCTGCTACGCTTCTCATAGAACTAGAAAAAGGACAAGGACGCTACAAAGGAAAGACTTTCCCCGTTTCAATAGGGCTTCGCTACTTCGATATTCAACAGCAGAAAACGGTAAACTATCCGCTAAATCTTGAAATAAACTACCTCGCTAATGGTAAAGAGGCTTTTCTTGGTGAGGAAAATATCCAAAAGAAGTATCTCTATGCTTTGGGAACTTCCGGATTAATTAAGGCGGCAAGTGCATACGAAAACGGAGATGTGGACTACGCTTTTGAGGTCTTGACAAGAACAGACAAAACGATACAATCTTTTTATTCTATAAAACTTCCTCAAGAGTTACAGCCTATTCATCAACTTTTGCAAGAATGCAAAAACTATCTAATCACGTTTTCCGGAAAACAAGCGCAGTAGAAAATAAAATTTCCTCTTATAGGTAAAAAAGCGGATTCACTCACCCTTAATCAGTCCTATACGGGACTTATATCATCAGTACTTTCCATGCTTTTTCGGCATCTCCGGTGTCCAACAATTCCTTGGCATATTGATGAAGTTGTTTTTCTTTTTCTTGAAGATTACCCGCAAGAATACTCATCACCCTTTCATCTGCTTTTACTACTTCGCAGGCTTCTTCTTCCGGAAGAGAGATAAAAGAGGCAAGTTGGGCGAGGTTGTTGCCTGTAAGGATATTGCTCAATCGAATCGCTTCGGGTAAATTATGCACTCCCATACCTAAAATATTTACCGGTTGAGGCAATTCAAATATCGCAGACCCATTGGCACGACAATAATAATGTCTCCCCATTCTTGCGACAAGGTCTGCCTTGAAGGGGTCTATTCTACCCTTTTCATTGAGGATTGCCTCCCGAATGTGTATTCTGACAACCTGACAAATAATCAGATTTCCGGCACCCCCTTTTGACCCCAATTTGATGATTTCTCTTACGGTACACTCCATTTGTACGGGAGCCTCTTTTACCCGTAAGGGTTTTACAATCTCAGAGGGTAAAGGAGTAAGCCCTGCTTTTTCAAACTCATTGACTCCGTAAGGATATTCTACACTCGCCAACGACATTTGATGAACCATCTTGTAATTGACAATATTAATCACACATTCTCCTGTATCCTCTACATTCTTCAGCGTATCTTTTGTTGTATTTCCCCTTACTTTCCGATTAGAAGAAAAGATGACAAGCGGAGGATTAGAGCTAAACGCATTAAAGAAGCTATAAGGAGCAAGATTAATGCTACCATCTGCTCCCATTGTACTTACAAAAGCTATAGGGCGCGGTGCTACAGAACTAATGATATATTGGTGTAAATCAGGAGTTTCTATTTTTGTGGGGTCAATTGTCAGCATATTTTTTTGGTTTAGGTACAAAACTTTTTTTTGAGCGAATTGATTGTTATGTACCGGGTTAAAATAATCTATAGATTTCGCTTGATTAACCCTATTGGTTACGAAAGGTTTTACAAATTGTTTTTTTAGTTCAATTCCTAATAGATAAAGAAAAGGCGATTTCACTGCTGAAACCGCCTTTTCCTGCCTACTATTCTTTAATTATTTATGAATAAGTAGTTTGTAGTTTGAAGATTTTCCACCGGCACTTAATCTTACAATATAAGCACCCTCAGAAAGCTGACTAAGGTTCAATTCTTTTTTGAAATTTCCGGAAACTACAGAATACTTCTCATTAAGCAATTGTTTCCCTTGAATATCAAACAATATCATTCCAATTTCATCGGAAAGTGAATTAGAAACTTCCAATGTAAATACTCCCGCGTTAGGATTTGGATAAAGTTTCACATCACCGTCAATCTCATCTTCAATTCCTACGCTTACTTCTATGGTTTGAGTAGAAGTGTTTGTTCCGCAGGCATTAGTAACGGTAAGTGTTACTGTATAGCCTCCTGCTGTAGCATAAGAGTGTAGAGGGTTGGCAAGAGTAGAAGAACTTCCATCTCCAAAGTTCCAATTATAGGTGCTAGGATTACCGGTAGAAGTACTAGTAAATTGATAGTTTCCTAAAGACCCTGTATAAGTGAAGGAAGCCGTAGGAGCCGTATTTACAGTGATGATATTGTTTTGTGTAGCAGTATTATTACCGTTAGCATTGCTAACGGTAAGGCTTGCATTATAGGAGCCTGTATTTGCATACACTACTGTTGGGTTTTGGGCAGTAGAGGTAGCAGGCGTTCCACCGGTAAATGTCCAATTGTAACTAGTTGGGCTACCCGTAGAGGTACTCGTATAGGTAACGGATTGACCAGTACAAATAGAGGTTGGACTTGCAGTAAAAGAAGCTACGGGCGCGCTTCCGGAGCTATTCGGACAAAGAATGGGTAACGCGTATAGGGATAGATTGAGTCCCCAGCCTGTGTTAGGTTCAGAAATCGGATGCCAAGAGTTATCACTCCAAAGCTCCCACCCTGTTCCAGGTACGGTATTTCCGTCTCTATTAGAGACGATAGCTACGGTATCGCCGGAAGCATAAGCGTATTGGATACCAAGATAGAACGGACCGGTAATATTTACGGGAGTACCAAAGTTCACCAACGTTTCGTTTCCGCCGGCCACATCATTTGCGATAGACTGTAAGGAGACATTTTGAGTATAAAGCTGAGTACCTGGGGTACCGGCATTATCTCCCCATACTTTTATCTGAATATTAGTTGCGGGGTTAGTGGTCGCCGCTGCTCCAAATCCGAATACCGCCCCAGACATTTGTACGGGAACACCCGTGTAGTTGTAGAACTCTGCTTTTCCAATATCTCCATAATCATTATGTCCGGTTACATATCCCCATCCACTTGAACCATATAGTGCTAAAGTATCTGCTCCGTCTATGTTGGATAAGGTGTCGCAGGTTCCTCCGCTTGAACAATTAATCACGGTAATCGTACCTGTGTGTGTGTCAGATGCTCCTGTCGCGCTTGAAGCGGTAAGCGTTACAGTATAAGTACCTGCTGAACCGTAAGTTACGGTAGGGTTCATTGCAGTAGAGGTAGCAGGAGAACCGCCAGGGAAAGCCCATGAATAGGTAGTTGCTCCTGAACCGGTAAAGGTACACTGAACTGCCTGACCCAAGCAACCCGGGTTAGGAGAGTAAGAGAAATTGGCGTTTGGTCCTCCCGATTGCTGGCAAACATTGGAGGTAGTAAGTGATAGTCTTCTTGGGGATACGCCAAGCACTGTAACCATTCTTGCTTTCTGGTTAGCAGTGAATAAATTCATACAAGCATCATTACTATAATCCATATAGTTCATACTCATGTCTCCACTATTACTACAACTTACCGCAGGGAAAGTCGGGCAACCATAATTTTCATCTGCCTGATTGGGAGTATCTGCGCAATAGTCGGACCCATTACATCCGGTTCCATCATCTCCCCAAATGTGAATCAATCCTAACCAATGCCCTACTTCATGCGTAGCAGTTCTTCCTTTGTTGTATGGAGCTTGAACATTCCCCGTATTCCCGAAAGCACTATAAAGAATTACTACTCCATCTGTATTGGCAGCACCATTATTTGCATTCATTCCGGTAAGTCCGGAGTTATTAGGAAATTGGGCATAGCCCAAAAGTCCATTTCCAAGGTTACATACCCATACATTGAAGTATTTAGTAGGATCCCAGCTTGTGGCAGGCTTAATCGTTGCGTCAATATAATTCATGGAATAAGGAGGAGTGGAGAACCCTGCGGTATTACGATTAATACGGTTTATTCCGGGTTGTGCTAGCGGGTTACCGCTAGGGTCTACTTGTGCAAGGCAGAACTCAATTTCGCAATCTGCGGCTACGCTTTGAAAAAGACTAGGTGTGCTGGAGGCATCTGGGTTAGTACGGCGGTAGTCCTGATTTAAAACCGTAATTTGAGAGTTTACTTGTGCTTGGGAAATATTGGTGCCACTTCCAACCGCTTCTCCATTATGAATTACGTGAACAATAGTAGGAATCGTAAGGACTACGTTAGTTTTAGCAGTACTTGCTTCTCTTTTTTCTACTTCTTGGCTTAACCAAAGCTGAAAATCCTCTAATGTACCAATTTCTGGAAAACGCTCACGGAGTTTAGCATCTGCTTCCATCGTAGAACAACGTTCGCGATGTACTAC
>CAUJFT010000243.1 GCA_963169475.1 Bacteroidota bacterium
AAGAATCAATAGAGGAAAGTCCGAAGGAAAACAAGGAAGCCTTAATTGATAAAGCAAATGCAAAAGAAATGATTTGCCGAAAATGGTATGTGAATAAGGTTGAATTGGAGGAGGACGAAATGAAAAATATGCCTGAAGAAGTAAGAGTATTTGCGCGAAAAATATATTCTTCTATTAAAATGGAATTTAAAGAGGGAGGCGTAGGGCAAATGTCTTTTCCAGGAATGGAGACGCAATCCGGTAAATGGGAGCTATCAGAAGAGGGTACAAGGCTTGTTTTTATAGACGAAAAAGACGGAAGCCGGGCAATTTCCAATATTGAGAAGCTAACAAAGGAAGAAATGATACTCTTGGTTACAAAAGACGGAAAGACAGTTAAGCTATTTTTGAAACCCTCAAAACAAAATTAATAAAGTGTGGGGGGGGTAAATCCGTATATCAAAGCGGGAATCTATTCCCCCCAGAATTAAATGACAGGAGTGTCCGTGTTGTCCCGCTAAGCCAAAGTGCAAGTATCATACCAAACATGCCGATAAGCCTAGGGAAATCGTGCCCCCTTAGGTACATGATATGGCTAAAATAAATGTTCTCAAATTATCCCTCTTATGTACTCGTTTGAAAGTAGTTTATGATATTACTTTTAATTAAAAAGGTGATAAATAGCTATTTGTGAGGACTAAGAACTCATCATTAAAAACTAAGAACTACTTAAAGGCATACATTTTTGTTTTTAATGCGTTTGACTGATACAAATCCTGATAATTTTGAGATAAATTAGGACAATTTTAGTAACTTTGCGAGAACTATTTGGATATGAAAGAAAAGGTTATAAAAGTTATTGGATTAGGAGGAACGAAAGGAGAGGCTTATTCTACAGGGCTTGCTGCCTTGAAGTATGCTTTGGAGGGAGCGGAGCGGCTTGGGGCAGAGGTAAAGTGCATAGATATTTCACAGCTTGAATTTCCTATTTATGAGAAGAAGGAAACTAACCCTACAGATATTATGGCATTTGCCGAGGAGATTTATCAGGCAGATGCCTTGATTTTATCTAGCCCTTTGTATCACGGGAGCCTCAGCGGTCTGATGAAAAATGTGCTTGATTGGTTAGAAGTGTTACATGACAAAAAGCCTCCTTATCTTGCCTATAAACCGGTAGGACTAATTTGTGTAGCGGGAGGGGCGCAAGCCTTACAAGGGATTAATGCTATGGAGCAAGTCGTGAGGGCTTTACGTGGGTGGACTGTACCGTTTGTAGTGCCTGTTATCCGTTCATGGCAAGTTTTTAAATCGGACGGCTCAATTACAGACCCTAAGATTATACAACAATTATATGGTTTGGGAGAAGAAGTCAAGCACGCAGCTCAAAGATTTTCTTCTTAACGATTGGATATGTTTCTTCTTAATTGAATCTTATCGCGAGAAGCCTGCCCTTTAATAGCGATTGTAAGGAAGTTACGTTTAGGATTTTAAATTTTCGGAGATTAGGGAGATAATAAATCTTAATACCGCTTGATTTTCGGCTTTGTTCCAGTCCGGTGTATAAATATTAGAGACCATTTTAGCAAAATCTTGAATTGCAAGCGTCTCTATCTGTTCAAGTCCCAGAATAAGGTCTGAAACCTGAATATTATTTACCCCTGCTCTTCTTTTGAGGCGGGCGGCAGAATCCGAAGCCATCCGTGGGATATCTCCTCTGAGTACAGACTCATTCCACATAGTAGGCAAATCCTCGTTTGTGTAATAAGAAGTAATTTCTGCTTTTAGGATATCAAGAACTTGATTAAACATCTGTTGACAATCTTAAATATTCCTTGAAAAAATGGCGTTTTAGTTTACGCAAAAAAGACAAAGAAGTTTGGTGTAGCCTTAAAATATATTGGATAGTATTTGTATAGGTGCGAAAACAACCCCACAAACAGCCTCCTTAGGTTTTGGGGGACTTGAAACGCTTCTCTTTCTTCCCTATAAGTTTACTAAAAATCTTGTGCAAGATACGCAAAGTAATTCAATCTCCCACAAAAAAACGAAGAAAAAATTATTTATAAATGGTTTTATTTGCCTCAATATAAAAACTATTTTTGATTAAATATTGATTATGAACTATTTTATTCTGGATTTTATCTTTTTTTCTAACTCGTCCACCATGTTTTTTTGAGAGGTATCCAAAGCGTAGATTTTTGCTTTTTCGATGTATCTTAACGCATTTGCGTAGTCTTTTTTTCTATACCGATAATAAGCCATTGCGTATTGGGGCTTCATGGAGAGTGGTTCGAGGCTTTCCGCCTTTTTAGCCCATTCTAACGCAAGCTGAAAGCTATTTTCTCCCGAAAAAGCCTGAATAGCCATGATAGAATAATCTGCATATTTTTCCGCAGACAAAGGATAATATTCTTGAAGTAACGATTGAGAGATTGCTAGAAAAAGCGATTCCTCTTTGGTGAGCATGGCAAACTCGGCTTCTAATTCATCTATGTATGCTTGTTCCGGAAGCTTCAAAAGATTTAATGCCTTTAATACAGAGAGGTATTTTTTTTCGTATTCCTTAACGGTCTCGTGGTTTCGGGTTTTGAAAGCCAGAATATGCTCTTCTCCCATAATTCGAAGTGCGAAAGAGGATATTTCTGCTTGAATCGGTAAGAGAGAAGATACTTTTAGCATAAGCATCTGAAAAATGGGACTTTCTGAAGAGTGGATATATGTGGTTACGATTTCCCATAAAGGAGTTTTTACCCACTCTTGGGGAGGAAAGCGATGTAAAAACCGTTCTGTTTCACGTGCTGCTGAATCCGGATAAACTTTTGCAAAAAGTGCCAGATATTTTTTTAATTTCTCCGGGCTTTGGGGGTATAAATGATACTGATATTTTTCAGGGTGAAAATTAATCGTTTCCTTAGCCCGATTGAGCATAAACTCGGCATCTACAAACCCCGTATAGGCATATTTAATTTCGGCATCCGGGCTTAAAAAAACCCAATACGGGTAAGTTGGGACATTGAATTGCCTTTTTAAAAATGTGTCTTTCTCGCAGTTTACCTTATAACTTAAATAAAAGGTATTCATAAACTTCCCCAGCGTATCCTCTACGAAAGTATGCTGCTGCATCATCAAGCAAGGCTTGCACCAATCGGTATAAAAATCTATAAAAATATATTTTTGTGTTTGTTTGGCTTCTTTTTTTAATGCTTCAAAGGAGCCTTCAAAAAAACGAATCGGTTGAGCCGGAGCATTTATTCCCAAAAAGAGCAAACAAGTAAGCCAAAAGGAAGGCAGAGGAAAACGCCAAGAGAAAACCAATAGAGAATGAGTTTTGGGAGGCATCGCACAAAAAAGTGAAAATCAAAGCCGAAACGAAAGAGGATAGTTATTATTTTATTTCTTCAAAATCTACTTCCTCTGCAATTTCAAGGAGGTTTTCTTTTTTAGCTTTACGCTGCCCCTGCGAGGACACCCGAACCTCGTCTTCCTGATAAATATTCTGATTAAAGGGATTAGAGTGGTGATGACGCTCGTAATCTTTCTGTTGTTTTTTCATATTATTTTCCACCCGATTCGCTACGGAGCGCATAAAGGCGAAAAGGATTGCTTTACCAAAAATCCTTACTACAAATCTTATAGCCAGAATAATAAGTACAAACCATAATAAAAATTTCATCTCTAATATTTAAAAAAATTAATAAACACTTATAAAACGAAAGAATGTAGATTATGTTTCAAGCATTTTTCTGTATAATTCCTCGTAAATTGGGATAACGTTATCCATAGAGAAATCTTCTGCCCTCTTTCTTGCGTTTTGAGAAAATACTGCCCACTTTTCCTCGTCTTCAAGCAAAGAAACCGCCCTTTCTCCCATACATTCATAATCCCCAACCCTACAGCAATAACCAGAGAGGTTATCCTGAACTACTTCCGGAAGCCCGCCTGCATTAGTTGTAATAACAGGTACTCCACATGCCATTGCTTCGAGGGCTGCAAGCCCGAAGGTCTCTGTTTCTGAAGGTAGTAAAAACAAATCTCCGATAGAGTATAGTTCTTCTACCGGGTCTTGTGAGCCTAAAAAATATATATCTTCAAAAATCCCCAGCTCTCTGGATAAATCTTCGGCAGGCTTTCTTTGTGGTCCATCTCCTACCATAAGGAGCTTTGCCGGCATATTCTCATGGATTATTTTAAAAACTCTCACCACATCTTCTACCCGTTTTACCTTCCGGAAATTAGAAGTATGAATGATGATTTTTTCGCCCTTAGTCGTTAGCATTTTGCGAAAATGGTCTTTTGAGTGGCGGCGAAAACGTTGGGTATCTACAAAATTTGGAATAACAGTGATGTGATTCGTAATATGAAAATTACCAAAGGTATCTTCCTTCAAAAACTCGGAGACTGCCGTTACACCGTTGCTCTCATTAATGGCAAAACTCACGACAGGCTCAAAACTCTTATCTTTTCCTACTAAGGTAATATCCGTTCCATGAAGAGTTACGATTACAGGAATTTCAATCCCAAAGGAGCGCAAAATTTGGCGGGCAAGATAGGCTACGGAAGCATGAGGAATTGCATAATGAACATGTAATATATCTAATTTATGATACTTTACGACATCTACTAATTTGCTTGCAAGCGCGCTTTCATAAGGTAAACTCTCAAAAAGCGGGTAGCTTGGGGTTGTTACTTCATGGTAATAGATGTTTTCCATGAATAAATCCAATCTTATTGGGCGATTATAGGTGATAAAATGCACCTGATAGCCCTTTTGCGCAAGATTTTTACCCAATTCCGTTGCAATCACTCCGCTTCCTCCATAGGTGGGGTAGCAAACTATTCCTATTTTCATTCAGACCTTGTCTTTTAAGCTATATAATTATTCATTATAAAGAATAAGTAAACCTCACGCTAAAATTGTTACGGAGTACCGAGTTTTTCTTTATACTTTGCTTCTAACAAATCCCCCAAATAATGTGTTTGGAGCAGGTCTGTATGGAATATCCTTACTCTATCCGAATTGTTTAATAAGATACTGATAATAAATATTTTAAATATATTTAGTAGTGTATCTATCAATTTTATTTTTTCGGATAGAGTAAGGGGGGAGGACAAATCTTGACTTCACAAAAAGTCAAGTTCAAGATTAGCCTTCTTTGGGGACATCGTAATTAAACATCCAATTTACACCAAACTTATCCGTAATCATGCCAAAATAAGCTCCCCAAAAAGTATCTTGCAAGGGCATAGTTACTACTCCTTCTGCGGATAAATTTTTAAAGTATAAATCCGCTTCCTCTCGGGAGACACAGTTAATCGAAATACTAAAATTGTTTCCAAAAGATACGGGATTTTCGGGGAAAGTATCCGAAGCCATGACAAGAATACCCTCTTTGGAGAGGCAGGCGTGCATCACATTTTTTTGAAGGCTTTCGGGGGTATTGGGTACTTCATTCCCAAATTCCATTATTTCTAAATTTCCACCCAAGCAAGCATGGTAAAAATTCATGGCTTCGCGACAATTGCCATTAAAAGTCAAATAAACATTAGATGATGTTTGCATAAATAAAAAAGTTAAATACCTAATAATAAATTAAAGGTACAAATGTAAATATATTTTGCAAAAATCAAAAATTTATTTATTTTTTTAGCAAATCTACTAAATTTTTCTTTGGGAGATTTCGTATAGTAATTGACTCATAAGACTAAAATCTTTTACCATTGGGCGAATAATTTCTCCTGTCGCACTTGCCAATTGGAAGTAGTGAGCAACTAATCGCTCCGTTTCTTCCGGGATATTTAATGCCTTAAAAATAGCAATCACTTCGTTTACTTTTTTCTCTTGATTTGCTTCTGACATGAGTGCCGTCAGAGCAGATTTTTGGGCGTCGCTTGCGCGCTCAAAGGCTTTCAGCCAAAGAAAAGTTTTTTTATTTTCAATAATATCTCCTCCTTTTTGCTTCCCAAACCCTTCCGGCGGAAAGGCATCCATCAAGTCATCTTGTAGCTGAAACCCAATGCCTGCTTGAATCCCGTAGTTATAAAATGCTGCTGCCAACTCATGGCTCGCTCCTCCACTAATAGCTCCTAACTTTAAGGCGGCTCCTAATAATACAGACGTCTTTTTGCGAATCATTTCGATATAATCTTCGATTTTTACACTTTCCTGAGTTGCCAAGTCCATATCTTCTTGTTGTCCCTCGCAAACTTCTATAGCGGCTTGTGTAAAAGTAGAGACCAGAGTAGCGGCTTTATCCGGAAACTCTCGAACAAGCCACTGAACGGAAATTGCAAAGATTGCATCTCCGGATAGTATCCCCACATTTGTATCCCATTTTTCATGAACGGTAGCCTTGCCTCTTCTTGTAGGCGCATTGTCCATTATATCATCGTGGATTAGGGTAAAATTATGGAAAAGCTCTATACTACTCCCAAGAGATAAGGCTTCGCGGGGGGGATTTCCAGAAACTATATGATAAGCAATCATCGCGAGTAGAGGTCTTAGTCTCTTGCCTTTTAGCCCTAAAATATAGGTTATCGGCTCATAAAGCCTAACGGGAGACTTACCATTAAAGTCTGCCTCATTAAAATAAGTTTCTATCTCATTTTTGAGGGTATCTAATGAAATCGTCATGATTATCAACTAGTAAATTATGATAGCAAGTTTTACTTTGGAGGTTACTCTATACATCTTTGCAATAGTAGTTTTTTACTCCAAAAAGATAGAAGACAATATTAAACCCTCAATGGCTTAAACCACTTCTATAAAATATTCACATTCGTATTTCTTTTGTGGCTCTAATGTAATAATGCCCGGCTTATCCTTAATCTCTCCACTTGCGCTAAGCGTATCTGCGAGTCCTTTCCATGGTTCTATACAAACAAAAGGTGCCCCGGGTTGATTCCATATCCCAAGGTAAGGAAAATCGGTAAAATCTACCGTAACACTATGGTCATGTTTATGGGATTTGAGCGAAACTTTACGGGATTGTAAATCAGTAAGAATGATAGCATCTTCCCTGAAAAGGTCAATGTGCATAGGCAAAATCGCTGTATTTTCTAACAAAGGCTCTATACGGTCACCTATAAGCCCCCCTTCAAGGTATCGCCTACTCACGGTCTCTTCTTTTTCAAACTCCAAATAATAATCCTGAAAAATATCGCCTTCCCGCATTGGACACTTGAAAGCCGGATGGCCGCCTATGGTAAAATACATGGGAATAGTGTCTATATTCTTTACAAGATACCGAACACTCACCTTATTATCAATCAGCGTATAAATAACCCTTAATTCAAAGAGAGAGGGGTATTGTTTTTGTGTTTCGGTATTATCTTTTATCCAGTAAATTAGCTGTGTAGAAGTTTTGCCAATAAAATCAAATATCATATCCCTAACAAACCCGTGCTGTGTCATCGGATACCTAACCCCATTTACAACATATTGATTTTCTTTTAGTTTTCCTACAATAGGAAATAAAAGAGGAGATTGCCGCTGCCAATAAATAGAGCCTTGTGGTTGCCACATAAACTCCATTCCCGCCGCATTTTTGATGCTTGAAATCTCTGCTCCTTTATGCTTAACTGTGAGGGTAATAACCCCATTAGACAAAGAAAATATAGACATAACGAATTGATTTAAAATAAAATATATGCTTTTGCTGTTTTTAAAAAGAGTATTTTATTAAATTTTTCGCAAACTTAATGAATTTTTCCCGTACCGATACGCCCTAATCTCCATGTCTTAGGGTTAAAGAAGTTTTCCGTAGAGAAAAATATGAAAAAGGGAGTACCCACGATATGGTCTTCAGGTACAACTCCCCAAAAACGACTATCAGCAGAATCGTGCCGGTTATCTCCCATCATAAAGAAATAATCTTTTTCGGGTGTCCATGTAGTAGTTTCTTTTCCATCAATAAAGAATTTATTATCTTTTGCCTCAAAGTTGTGTCCCTCATAGACAGCAATACAACGTACATAAGCGCGGAAATTCTCCGGAGATAGGGTAATCGCTTCTCCCTTCTTAGGAATTTTGAAAGGTCCGAAATTATCTATATTGTTGTGAGGGAAAGAGAAGCCTTGATACTTCCCGATTGTACTTGGATAAATTCCGTCTTGGAGCGAGTCGGGAGTAAAGTCGAATGCGCGGAAAAGGGTGTCAGTAACCGGCATTGCTTTTATTTTATTCATTAAAGATTGGGTACATGAAAAGAGTGCCCTCGAACCGGTATTATCTGTAATAAAGTCGGCATTCCGGTTTTCAGGTGCATGAGGATACTGAACCCTGAAACCTATATCTTCCATTTTATGAATATCATACCTCCCTTTTCTGGATTCTGCCAAGTATTTAAATTGTAGGTTTTCGGGGTTTTGCCCTTGGGCATTATTAATAAAAACTTGACTATTTCGTACTTCCAAAATATCACCGGGCATTCCCACACAACGTTTAATATAGTTTTCTTTCATGCTTGTTTCCGAGATTTTTCCATAAGGCATAGAAGTTCCGTCAATGTCATGTGCAGGATAATTAAAAACTACTATATCATTCCTTTTCACTTTGGTTAATCCTGGCAAACGATAATAAGGTAGCTTGATAGAAGAAACATAGGACTTCCCTCCTACCAATGGAAGCTGATTATGAACAAAAGGAAAGGCAATCGGATACATAGGAGTTCGGCAGCCGTAATGAAACTTACTTACAAACAAAAAATCACCTGCCATAAGGGTTCTTTCCATAGAAGTAGTCGGAATCATAAATGCCTCAAAGTATAAAGTACGGAGTATGAGTGCTGCCGACCCTGCGTACAAAATAGCATCTGCCCATTCTCTAACCGCAGTTCGGGTTGGATAATTTTTGGGGTCTACGCCTATATAAACCGGCCCAACCGCTTGCAAAAGTGTTCCTTTTTTTCGATTCTTTTCTTCGGAAATACTACCCTCTTGCATTCCTATGTAAGGAAAAAAGAAAAAGGGTGCTACGACCGCTGCGGTATGCTCCCAGAATTTGTGCTTATTAAAGACTTTTACAAGGTCGATTCGCATTTGAACCTTTACCAATGTTCTTGCCATGGGGATTAAACACAAGGCTGCCCACCATGCTGGTTTTCCTATAAGCTTCAACCATACAATATCACTTAGTACAGGAACATAAGCCTTCCAACCCTCCTCTCCTGCTTTTATAAACAACTTTGATAGCCCAAAGCGAATCAAGACTATCGTTACAAGATACACAACCAAATAAACTAATCCTATTGTACTCATTTTATAATATTATATAGCGTATAGTTTTTTAATACTTTATTAAAATGTAAAACCCAATAAATTTATTTTTAGATAGACTTGCACCATGATTGTCAGGTGGAGCTTAGCCGAATAAGTATAAAAATAAGTAGTATAATTACAATCTTATCCAGCCTTTTCAAAAAATTTCGGCAAAGTTAAAAAAACCTTTTCTATTTTCCACTATCCATTCAGCAGCAATTACTGCACCTAAGGCAAACCCCTCCCGATTATGCGCCAGATGTTGGAGCGTAAGTGTATCTGTCTCCGAGGTATAAGTGATGGTATGCTTACCAGCAATGTTACCTGCTCTTGTATATCCAATACTAAGTTCATCAGGAAAAGGCGGGCGACTCCTTAGCTCCTCGGAGGCAAGGCGGTTTTTTCTATTCAATTCCGAAATAATCGCTTCTCCAAGGCTAAGGGCAGTACCACTAGGAGCATCGGCTTTAAATTGGTGATGTTGTTCTTCTATAAAACAATCATACTGTTTGTGAGGGTTCATCAGTTGAGCGAGCAGCCTATTCAATTTAAAGAGAATATTGACACCCACAGAAAAATTAGAAGCATAGACAAATCCGGCATTTCGGGATTCTACCCATCGCCTTACTGTTTCTTTTTCGTTAGCCCAGCCCGTAGTACCACAAACTACTGGTACAGCTTCCCCTATAAGCGTATCAAGATTTTGCATGACGCTTTCCGGGTGAGTAAACTCAATTACAACTTGGATATTTTTATTTAATAATATTTCAGGGGATTTATATTCGTCTCTACCCATAATAAGCGCGATTTCATGCCCCCTTGCGACTGCTTGTTTCTCAATAGATTTACCCATTTTACCATAACCACATAAGGCTATTTTCATAATAATATAGAATTAATTAAGTTCTACACAGAAAAAAAAATTTGGCGAAAATACTTTTTTGTTGCACAATAAAAAAATAAATGCTACGTTTGTAGTGGAAATGATATTTGTCTGATAAGATGTCATTCTGATACGATGAAAATCACTCATGTTTTTTATCCCTTACTCTTTATTTTTATACTCTTTGCTTGCAATAGTGGTGAGGACGAGCGTGTAGAATCTCTTACTATGACAGATTTAAGTAGGTACGGAGTCCCTGTGAGTATTCCGCTCCCAGTAAGGAATAATGTCACTCAAAGCCCTATATCCTTTGAAAAAGGAGTAGTTATCTCTGGGGATAAAGTAAATATGCGGGTAGAAGCCTTACAGACCTACGCAGAGTCGCTAAAAAATGCACAAGAACTAAAAAAGAAAATCATAGCCGAAAAGAAAGAAGAAACCGATTTCGTAAAATTACTGATAGAAGATGAACAAGGCTTTATTTATCAGACTAAGGATAGCGAATTGGGAAATAATTTCCATTTCTTTTACGTTATAATTAAAAATAACACCCAAGTTGAGTTTACAGAGGGAGTCCCTATAGATGAAAACTTTACCTACGAAGATATCGTAAACATGTATGGTTTATCAAAGAGGTGTCTTTAAGTTCATTTTTTACTTGATATAGGCTAAAAGTGGGCGTTTGCCATTTCAAATTTTCAACTTTTTTTAAATTATTTTATTTTTTTATTATTTATTTCCCAAACCTTCGTATATTTGCAGCGTGCTTCGGATAATACACAAACATATAAACCAATTTTAACACATCTTAAAATAAAAATTAAATTTGTTTCACTTTTTTAAATCAATATGAGAAAAATGAGGAACCTCTTACTAACATTTATGATTGGGACATTAGTCTCAGGGAGTGTTCTTGCTCAGGCAGAAGAAGGGACTGATATTCCTGCTAAACGCCGAGAACAGCAAGAAAAGTATGACCGTGGAGAAGGCTTATACCCTGCCAAGAAACGTTCTAAAACACGTATCGGGCTTCAGGGGGGATATAGCGGAATCTTAGGTGACGTTCAGCAAAGAAACGGGTACACAGGAGCACTTGACGTAGAAAAAGCGTTAGGGCATGCGGTTTCTATCCGTGGGATTGCTGCTTATAATTTTGCGCGTGGCTTAAATTCAAAACTTAGTAGAGGCTATGCAGGACATAGGGACGGAAATTCCTCCAACGGAATTGGAAACGCTTTTAGTAACCCATTGGGAGCAGGGGGGAATTGGGGTTACACCAATTCTACTACAGGGGTAGCGAAAGGGGTCGCTTACAATCATGCCACTAAAGGATTTGAATTAGGTGTGCAAGCGATGTTCCATCTTGGAGCGTTAAGTTTCTATAACGAGCGTAACAAAATGGATTACTTCGTAGGGGTTGGTCCCTCTATCATGGTGTTCAATACGATGATTGATGCCAAAAAAGTAACGAATGGTAGCTACAGCTTGTATGATTTTGAAAGCGTATTTGCTAACGCTCCTAAAGACGAGGGAAAACTCTTCGGAAAAGGCAGTGCTTGGTATCGCAGAAATCAAATTCGTAAGGGACTTATTGACCTCCTCAATAGTGAAACCCCCGATAAACCCTACAACTACGAATCACAGTCTGAGTCTGATGCCGCAGTACGCTTCAATGTAGCCAAAAGAGATGGTTTCAAAAAGCTAACCGGTACAAACATCTGGAATCTTTTCCCTGCTGCGATTGTTTCCGGCGGCTTCCGCTACCGTG
>CAUJFT010000244.1 GCA_963169475.1 Bacteroidota bacterium
CAATTGGTGTGAAGAATGGATTACCGAAATGGTTCGTATTACTAAACCGACAGGTTCAATATTCTTACACAATATTCCCAAGTGGTTAACTTATTACGCAGCATTTTTAAACAAGCAAGCAGACTTTAAACATTGGATAAGTTGGGACGCACCTACGGCACCAATGGGAAAATCTTTGCAACCCGGACACTATGGAATTTTGTTTTATGCAAAAGATGCAAAGCAACTGAAGTATTATGAAATCCGACATCCGCATAAACGTACAAGAAAGACACATATTCTTGCGAAAGATTACGGAGGCAAAAAATCAATGCTTCATCCCTATGGGCCTTTGGTCTCCGATGTTTGGACGGACATTCACAGAATTAAGCACAATAAATTCAGGGACGAGCATCCTTGCCAACTTCCAATTCATTTACTTGAGCGCATCATCTTAATGAGTTCGGACGAAGGTGATATTATTCTTGACCCTTTTAATGGAACAGGAACAACGGCATTAGCAGAAAGACGACTTGGCAGACAATATATCTGCTTTGACCTTGACAAAGAGTATGTAAAAATCACACAGCAAAAATTAGAACACGAAAAACCTGTTTCTAAAATTGGGGACCGTTGGGTTAGTTTTTACCTTGACGAAGTGGTAACGCTTCGCAACAGTGATTGGGATTACTTAAAGGATTTTTATTGTATTCCCAATAAACCGGAAGAGATTGACACTACTCCAATTGTTTTAAAGACAAAAGTCAAAATTAAAACTCCATTAAAGGGTTTAACGCCGCTTAATGAAAATGGAAATGACAAACACTACGACTATCAGACGGCTTTATTTGAACCGATTGTTGAATATGGAAAGAAGAAAAAGACATCGCACAATAGGGATTTATCAAAAGCGGGCAAGCAGTAGTTAATTCAATAGTTGTCTTTTATTAAATATTTGTTCTTAGTGAGGAGCTAAATATTCATTCTGCTATACAACAAACTCAAAGGGCTACTTCTTTTTTAGAGAAATAGCCCTTTGAGTTTGTTACCAAGCGGTTATTTATTGAATTTAACGTTCTCTTCGTATTTGTCGGTTATGATATGAAGATAATGCTCGCCACTCATTAAAGGCTTGAGGTTAATCTTCGCCAAATTTCCGGTAATGGTCAGAGACTTGGCGGGAAGAAATACTTTTTTATTTCCTTGTCTGATTGCTAATTTGGTAATGGGAGAAGAAGCCGTAACTAAAAGCATGTTTCCGTCTGTTTTTAGTATCGTTTTGGGATTGGAAGCAAAGACAATCTCTACGGGCTTTTTGGGTTTATCCCCTCTTAGCGGTTTTTCGGTGCCGGGCATTACTACCTTGCTTAGGTCTTTTACATTTTTTAATAAAGAATCTGCTACAAGGATATTAGGGATTCCATATCCGTATTCAGGGTCAGGGAAATTATATTGGTCTCCGCTGAGGCGTGTTGCCTGAATTAAATCCATGTTGATACGGTTTTTATTACTTTGCTTTAAGAGAGCCATAAAGCCTGCCATAATAGGACCAGAGAAAGAAGTTCCATCTGAAACGGAGATTTCATTAGAAGGGTTAGCAACAGTAGTGCTTTTTCCTAAAGCCATTACGTCCGGTTTTACTTGCCCATCAGAGGAGGGGCCCATAGAAGAAAAGTAGGCTCTTTTTCCGTTTCTACCTACTGCCCCTACACAAAGTACGCTATCTGCATCACTCGGAGCCGTAATATATTTCCATGCATCTCCTCCCTCATTACCCGCACTTATTGTAACAATGATTCCTCTTTTTGCAGCCTCATCTGCGGCTTTTGTAGAGATTGCTGTGTTTCCGTTCATGTCTTCGTAAGTATAAGAGCCTTTGTCCTCATCAAATTTAGAATATCCTAAAGAGGAGTGAATAATATCCACCCCAATGGAGTCCGCCCATTCCATCGCCTTCACCCAGTTGTACTCCTCGCGGTTTGTCTCTGAGCGCGATTGTTCAGTACGCCCCAATATAAAAGAAGCATGAGGGGCAATTCCGACCATCTGTCCGGGTAGATTTGCCGCTATGGTAGAGAGAACATTTGTTCCGTGTGAATCAGAGTCAAATAGCTCATTGTCGTTATCTACAAAATCCCACCATGCCGTAATTCTCTTTTGGACCCAAAGGGAATCAAAAACATCAATCGTGTCTACGGCATCGAATCCGGCATCAAATACGGCTATCTTCACACCTTTTCCGGTAATTCCTTTTTTATGAATATCTGTTACTTTGAGCATATCTGCTTGAAAGCGTCCTTCTCCGTATTCAAACACATCTCCATCTTCAAAATTGTTACTCATTTCCACGTACTGCGCCATTGCTTGTGCTGTTTCCGCGCTGCTTTCCCTTGAAACGGTAAGCGTAATCATGGGTTTTACCTCTGTTACAAAGCAAAGGGAGGTTACCTCCTCCAAGCAATTATCTGGCACTTGAACGGCTACTGCATTGAGCCACCGAGATTTTCCCAGCATTTTACAATCATAATGACCTAAGGTCTCCAAGTAAGAACTCCATACGGGTAAGTCGCCCTCTGTAATTTTTATTCCTTTTTGTTTTTTATTCTGGATAGATTCTTGGCTAAGAAATTTTTCGGGTTGGGAAATTCTTTTGGAAATATTTTCTCCTTTATCTGAAAGGAAAACCCAGACACGATAATCTCTGGCATTTAACTGAATGCCGGCTAAGAGTAATAGTACAACAAATGTCAGCTTCTTCATCTAATGGATTTACTTATAATTTG
>CAUJFT010000245.1 GCA_963169475.1 Bacteroidota bacterium
AAAGTAGATGTGGAGAGAAATAGACGATTAGTCGATATGGCTGCCCCTCTTCCTGTAACCTTTCATCGTGCATTTGATATGACAGAAAACCTTTTTGAGGCATTAGAAAACTGTATTGAATGCGGCTTTCATACCATTTTAACCTCCGGAGGGCAACCCTCTGCCGAAAAAGGAATAAGAGTACTGTCAGATTTAGTTTCCAAAGCAGGAAACCGTATCCAAATTATGGTAGGTGGAGGGGTTAGGAAAAATAATATCGGATTGCTGATACGAGAAACCGGAGCTTCCGCTTTTCATACTTCTGCCAGAATCTTTGTGAAAAGTAAAATGAGTTATTGGAATCCCTCGGTCTCCATAGGATTACCGGATTCGGACGAGTATCAATACCTAAGCACTGACTCATCAGAAATCTGTGCATTTATGGAAGAAATAAAGAGAAACAGTGCCTTATAGCTTCAAAAATTTCCCATTCCAGACTTGCCCTTTTTCTGTTTCTATGCGAACGAAGTACATTCCAGAGGGTAGGTTGTTCATATCAATGACCTTTATCGGATTTCCTTCTTCTTCCCTTGTTTCGGCAATCATTTTCCCCATTATATCCATAACAGTAATTTGCTTATCCAAAGGAAGTATGCTTTCTGAAAAACGAACATTCAGGAGGTTCTCGCAAGGATTAGGATATAAACTTACCGCTTCAAAGGGGAGCATCGGTGAGATAGAAGTAGGGTAGATACCAAAAGTAATGCTTAACGTATCATTGGTAACCGGCTGACCACTTATTCCCGTAAACCAACATTTGATTTGTGCTGTCCCATGAGTATTGGGCGTTTTCCACGTAGAATCATGCAGCCAATTCAGGGTATCATTAGGGGCAATCGAAAGTTTCTTTTTAATGGCAGCGGATTCAATCATTCCGTTATTTACCTGATAATGAATAAACAATTGAGCAGAATCAATCGCTAACGTATCTGAACCACGGTTAATAATTGCTCCCCTGATAGCAACAATTTTGCTTGTATCGGCATAAGCCGTTGTCCTGATAGAAAACATAGCAGGATCTTTTTTTAACACTTCTGCAAACCTTACGTTGTCCAATACCAAAATAAACTTATCATAAGACTTTTGGCGGAAAGCGAGGTAAACCTCCTTGTTTTTATAATCAGTGAGAATAGCAGAACGATAGTTTTCACTATAAAACTCACTATTTACGACCCTAAGCGGCTTATTGGCAAGAAAACCCGCCGTGTCGGGTGTAGTGGTTGAAACCAAAACCTGATATTTTTCGGGGTAATAAATATCTTGAGAATAAGCATACCAAGAAACACAAGGATTACTTCCAAGCTCCACCTTTTGGGTAATCAACCAATCATCACTCGAGTCAGGGCTAACATACCATGAAGGCGTAGCCATTGCTATATTTGAGGAGTCTTTAAAATCTAAAATAGCCTGCCACCCTTTGTTCATATAGCTAATATCTAGATGAGGAGACAGGGTATCCAAGTCAAGTATAGACCAATCTAAGGGAAGTTGTCCTTGTGTAAGCCCATCAAAGCCTTCCTCATAAATCGTTGTACCACTACATGGAAAGGCTCTTAGGGTTTGAGACTCTCCTGAAATAGGAGGGAAGTTGGGTTGAATTTCGCGGCTCACCCTTTGCCCCGCTGACGTACTCATACCCAAATATAAGAATACCCCCAAAAATATCGTTATTATCCTCATGCTAAATGAAATTTTTTAATTCTTAAATTATTCTGTCCAAAATACACTTCTGAATTTGACTGCAAAGATAGCGAAAAATCACAAAGCGTTGCATGACAAACCAAAATCCCGTAAGGATAAACTGCCTTACGGGATTTTAGATGAGTGTAATATTCTATTAATTAGAGATTTACGCCTTTTTCTTTTCTTAACTCCGCCAAAACGGCACTAATGCCTTTTTTATTAATTGTACGGATAGCCGAAGTGGATACGCGAAGGGTTACCCAACGGTCTTCTTCGGGAACATAAAAACGTTTGGTTTGCAAGTTCGGATAAAACTTACGTTTGGTTCTATTATTTGCGTGAGAAACGTTATTTCCTGAAATCGTTTTCTTTCCTGTGATTACACAAACTCTTGCCATATCAGTTATATCTTTTATTTTGGACTGCAAAGGTCTGATATTTTTCTTGAATCTCCAAATTTTTGTAAAAAAAAATAAAAATTTATGTAAAAAAACTACACATTTTCCGGTCTAAAATATACACAAGTATCTTAAAAGCCTAATAGAGAGATAGAAAAAACTATTTTACCAATAGGTTCGTCCCTTTAATCCGAATAGTTTGGGGGCTGGAAGTCCACTTCATATAAAATATCAGCCGTTGGGTTTCTTCGTCCCAATAGGCATAATACGGAGCATAATCCGCTTTCCCTTTGACTACCTTTAGTTTTTCTTTGCCGATTTTGACCTCAAATGGCATAGATTGAATATTACGAATCCCCCAAACAAGAAATCTTTCTCGTGGTATTTCTGGAAAAGTTCCTTCTTTGTTCATCACAATCTCAATGATATTTTCAGAAACAAACCCCTTGAATTTCAGAAGAGAAAACAATTTATCTTTTATGGGGTTCACAGTTTGCCCGTTGTCTGTATAAAGGGTATATTCATTCTCTGGCTCCGATAAATCCGGGAAATAATTCATTACGAGCGTATCTGCATCATATTTTGAAGTATGATTAATGTCTGGAGAAAGCGGAAGAAAAGCTCCTGCACGAACAAAAAGCGGGATATGGTCTTCTAATGCCGGTACAGGTATCGGAATACCCCCTCCCCACCATGAGGTATAGGTATGAAAATCAAACCACTTCCCTTGTGGGAGATAGACCATTCGGGTTTTATTATTTTTTTCAAAGATAGGAGCAACCAATAAATCCCTGCCCCACATAAATTCATCATCTATTTTTTGAAGGTCTTTATCAAAGGGGTAATAATAATACAATGGGCGGGCAAGCGGTATCCCTTTTGTATGATTTTCCCAGCACAAAGTATAGTTATAGGGCAAAAGCCGGTAGCGGAGGGTAATTGCTTCTTTGACAATTTTCTGGGTTTTTTCGCTAAAAAAAACAGGTTCAGAGGGGATACCCGAACCATGCGCCCGCATGACGGGCGTAAATACCCCAAACTGTAGCCAACGTGCATACAATT
The DNA here is from genome assembly GCA_963169475.1 of Bacteroidota bacterium. Lineage (GTDB taxonomy): Bacteria > Bacteroidota > Bacteroidia > J057 > J057 > JAAFHL01. Next base: position 3,183 of record CAUJFT010000245.1, read on the forward strand.
CCTCGTCTAAGGGTCCTCCGGTAAAGCCTCCCAAATCGGAGTGCATATAGCCAATGCCGCACATTCCGGCTCCAAGCATGATAGAGGGCTGCGCCCGGAGCGATTCCCACGCGCGCGACACGTCTCCTGACCACGGAAATACATTATATCGCTGCAAGCCCGCATACCCTGAACGCGACATATTAAATAGCCTCTCGGTAGGGAAGTTTTTTTTATGATATTCATCTATCATCTTTGCCCAATAAAGCGGATAAAGATTGTGTGCTTCTTCAGCAGTGCCAATTTTGTGATTCAGGCGTTTGGGGTGATTTTCTGGTTCTCCGGAGTCGCACCACCACCCATGTATTTTATGCGTTTTCCATAACGCTTGGTATTGTTCCCAAAACCAATCCCTTGCCTTGGGTTCAAAAATATCTAACAATGCGGCAGGACCTGCCCAGAAATCCGGTATTTTAGCCGTTTTTCCATCTAAGAGTTTGGCAAAATACCCCATACTATCCAGCATTTTATAGTGGGTAGAGGTATTTACAAAGTAGGATTCCGTAATAAGAATCGTCTTTACTCCCTTTTTGTTCCAATTCAAAATCATTTGGGAGGGGCTTGGGAACTTATCGTTATCAAAGGTTAAGTTGCCCATACGGGGGAGGTCTCCAAACCAATATAAATCAAGGAAAATAGCCTCTAACGGGTAGCCGGCTTCTATGGTTTTCTGAACAATAGAATCTGCTTCATGGCGGCTTTTATATCCGAATCGCGACTGCATAAAACCCAAAGTCCAAAGTGGAGGCATATTTTGACGACCCGTAAGGAGGGTATAATTCTCCGTGATTTTTTCATGTGTATCCCCAAAAATCATATAGTAAGTTAAAGAAGAATCCACCACTCCATATTCGAGTACGCCAACTTCTGTTTTGCCAATGTCAAAGTATCCTTTTCTGGGATTGTCAAAAAATATACCGTATCTTTTAGAAGATTGAAGGTAGGGAATGCTAAGATTCAAACGGGTTTCGCCCATAGTATATCCGAAGGAGGCAGTGTTGTAATTATAAAAACGTGTCCCTCTCCTATCTATATTGATGGCTCTCGAACCTCCTCCGTAAATATGCTCTCCTCCCGATAAACCGAACCTCACTCCCGCAATTTTTTCGGAATTGTCTTGGAAACATCCTAATTCATCTTTAATCAATAAGGAATCGCCTCTATAAAATGCCAACCTCATGGGATTTCGTTGAACTTCTATGGTATATCTATCTTCTGCCCATTTGATTTTGACGGGTTGAGTGCCTTTGTTTTCTACTTTGGGTTTCCACGTGGAAGGGTTTATTATTACCGCAGCATTAAATTCATCTGGTTGTTTTCGGTTTTTTAGAATGGAAACGCCGATAATCTCGTCTGTATAATGGGTAAGAAAAATGGACAATCGCGAACCTTCTATCTGAAAACCATTTTCAATAGGAATCAGTGCTTTAAAAGTACCCATATCTAACCCGTCTTTTCCGCTTACTGCTTCAAGATAGCCGTTAGGATAGATTTTCATTTCGGGATAAAAAATATCTTTTTCATCTATATTTTTAGTAACTATCGTTCCGTCATGATTCCGAAAAACAAAGGCAAGTTGAAGAAAAGGTTCATCTTCCGAAAACCCATAAAAACTACGAATATGATAGCGAATAAGATAGGTGTTGTCGTCCACCCGATTCATCAGCATTCTGGGGTCAGGCTCTCCCCAATTTCCTTGTACATACCGCCAACCGCTGGGTTCGTCCGGAGTTCCGATAATCACGCCCGTATGCACATAGACATTCCCTTTAAAATCTTTTAGTGCTTTATTGCCTTGGTCTGCATGAAAGATAATAGTAATAGTATCTTCGGCAGACGGGGCTTCCGGAAATACCTCTACTACTTGCCCGAATATAGTAGTGACAAACCCGAAAACGAACGATAGTACAAGCAATGGCTTTTGAGGAAATTGTATTTTCATCTGGGGATTTTCTGCAAAAATGCAAAAAATCTCTTATAAGCAGCAGAAAAAATAATTTCTTAATACGACAAAAGTAAGTAGTTATGAGTGATTAGGTTTTTTAACTTTATTGCTATCAATCATTTAGGATTTTCAAAACAAGGGTTATTCACTTTATAGCATTTATTAAAAATTATCAGGAAATGAATCTGTCTTCGTCATGTTGGCTACGGATGCTCAATACATAATACCCTCAAAGCAAATCTTTACCCATTCAGAAAAAATTTGCTCATTAGTAGGAGGGAGTTCTTGTCGGATTGAGGCAGGAAAATCATTTAAAAAGCTGCTATCACACATATACTGAAAAGAGGCTGAATAAAATAACAATAAAACATCTGGAGAAATATCTTTTCTGATTTCGCTGGTACTTATTCCTTCCTTAATGAGTTTTTTAATATTGTTAAAGGCAAGCTCGTATTTTACAGATTTAAGTTTATCCCAAAGCTCCGGCACACTTCTTTCGAGGTCATTGGCTACAAAGGGCGAAATTGCGGACAAGGCGGTTGCGGTAAAAATCATTACTTTTTTCACCTTCTCTATCGCACCCAAGTTTGTTTCATTCAACGCGCGGTTTATCCCCAGAGATATTTCATTTTTCATCTCGTCAATTACTTCTTCTATCAATTTGAGTTTACTTGGAAAATAAAGGTAAATGGTCTTTTTGCTCATACCCATCTCTCTGGCAATCTCATCCATAGTTACTTTACTATAACCAAACTTCAAAAACAATTTACGACTTGAGGTAAGCAGGTGGGAACGAATCGTGGTGTCAGACATCTTAGGGTTCAATTGATAAAAATAAAGACAAAGATAAACTATTTTTGCCAATAATGGAGAGTTTCAATAAAAAAAGTGGCTTTTCTATGCGAAAAACCACTTTTTCATTTTATTTGCCCACACTGAACCCTTCAAAGAAGGATTAATCTCTTCTATTTCCTAAAAATCTTAATAAGTACAAGAACAAGTTGATGAAATCAAGATAAAGAGACAAAGCCCCCATCAAGGCTACTTTTCGGACTCCTTCGTTTTCTGTATCCGCAGTGGCACCAATTGCAATGAGTTTTTGTGTATCATAAGCGGTAAGCCCGCAGAAAATTAGTACTCCGAAACCACTAATTACAAAATCCATCATGGAACTACGAAGAAACATATTTACTAGACCGGCAATAATTAAGCCGAAGAGCGCCATCATCAATATTGAGCCAAATTTTGTCAAATCCGTTTTGGTAACAGCACCCACAAAAGCCATTATACCGAACGAAGCAGCAGCCACGAAAAATGTTTTAAAAACAGAGGCTTGTGTATAGACCAAGAAAATCGGTGCCAAGCTTAACCCCATGACTAAGGAATACAAGCCAAATACAATACTTGCAGTAGTATAACTCATTTTCTGAATCCCAAAACTAAGTACAAGTACAAACGCCAAGGGAGCAAACATTATAACGTAACGCATAGGTCCCATAAACAAATGAAGCCACTCTCCCGAAAGAAGTTTATTCCCCATGAACCACGCAGACAACCCCGAGATTGCAAGCCCAAATGCCATAATTACAAATACTTGTTTCATAAAGGCATTTGCAAGCCCAGACTCAACGAATACTTGTTTTTGCCTTGTATTGTTCTCTTCCCACGAAGAGCCATAATAATTGTTCATTTTTTTTCTTTATTAATTTTAAAAGGAGTTTTTGTTTTTGGGTTATGTACGCAATCCATCAAGAAAGGTTTAATATCTGTTAGAAATATATGTGTTATTAAATACCTTAGAGGAAGAAAAGAATAGGCTGGTACTTAACTTGATATTCAAAAGGAACTCCTATCGTATAAAAGGTTGCTTATGAGTTATTAATACATTGTTGAACGGGTAAGAACGGGAGGAGTAAGGGGTCTCCATACTCCTCCCGATATTTTACCTATCTCTCCCCGTCATGTTGAACGAAGGCAAAATATCACACCACAATAACTATTTCAAGCCAATACCTACTATTCGTATTTACTCATTATAGTCAAAGCAATCATTCAAAATCCAAATACCCTATTACCCAAAAACAAACAAAAATCCTCCTCTTTTACTCCTCATAAAACACTCCGTCTCTACTCCAGATTCTCTCTTTTTTTACCTAAATATCCTATAAAAAGAGTAATTAGTAAACCGTTATCTTTTGAACTTGGGAGTGGATACCGGATTCATCTGAAACCCGAATAGTATAAACTCCGGCAGGTAGTCTGGAAATATCCAAATTCGTATCCTCTATAAACGTAGCCCGAATCAAGTCTTGTCCAAGCAGATTACTAAGTACAAGCCTCATTTTACCGCCCATATTCACAGAAATTGCCATTGTACTATGTGCAGGGTTTGGATATGCAATCATTTTAAGTTCATTTACTACAGGGGAGAAAGGAGTCAATGAAGTTACGTTACTGCCTTTAAAAATAGGCAATTCTAGTCTTGTAGCCTTGTCCGGGGTAAAATACACTCTTTCTACGGAAGTTCGAGGGAGCATAAATTCTCCATTAAAGGTATAGCCCTGCCCGTCTCCTGCTTGTCTTCTGAAAAACTCATTGGGGTTGAGGGGAATATGCGGATTAGACTGATACCGGGGATTGTTACTACCCTGAATTACAACTTTCATTTTATGGTCTTTGCCCCATGTATAGGCGATGGGCATCATTTCAAACTGGTATTCATACACCTGCCCGATTTGTATATTAGTGTAGGGAATATTAGGGTCTTCTAAGCCGGTCTCATAAATATGACGGGCGTAATCCCTTGCTCTAGCATTTACACACCCTTCAAAAACAAAAAACTCTCTTCCGTCTGGATAGACATCTATGATTCGGACAAAGTAATCTGTATCTGTCTCTCCGGAAGTAAGCCCTGCCGGGTTAGAGCGGGCATAAAGGGTAACTTTGGGATAGCCTATCACGCACAAGGAGTCTTGAATTGGGGCAGTCTCAAACTTCAATACACCTGGACGGTCCAAGCAGTAGGGTGCAAGTGCGGGGGCGTTCATCTGCATTTGCCCTTGGCTCATACGGTCTCCTTGAGGCGTTTCCACTATCATGTTCGCACCCCCCACCGTCCATACTGGGTCATTAGGGTCGTCTATAAATACCGCAGGTCCTTCATCGTCTATAGGAGTATTCTTGTCAATCGTACCGCTTTTATGAAGATAATAGTTTTGCCAAGAAATCCCGTTCGTAAAGGGAAAGGTATCTACTGACATCCAATAGTTCCCCACACTTGTATTCTGGGAAACACCGTCGTTTACGGGTCCAGGAACATAAAAGCGTACATTAGGGAAATCACTATAATCTAATTTTTTAGGGGTAGTTACTTGCCCGCTCGCTCCAAACCCGGGAATCAAAGGGCTACCAAGTGCCGGAACATCTAAGGTAACTTCTTGGGAGACTTCTTGCCCAAATACTGAAACCTTAATTTCAAGAGAAAGATTTTTTAACCCTCCTGTACCTGCCACAAAGTTAATCAAGTCTTCGAAAGGAAAAACAAAGTCTTTAGAGGGTACTCTGACATCTGCCCCTAACGGGGTCGATTGCCATTTGCTACTTTCTGGAACCCTAATTTTGGGGGCACCGGTTTTTTTGTAATTTTCATTCTCGTTGAGGTTCAAACGAAACCATGCAATAATCTCGGATTGAAGAATTTTGTTTACATCTAAGTTCTCAAAATCCACATCGTCCACTGCAAATCCAATAATATCGCCTACATTATTAGGGTAGGTCATATCTCCGGTTTCTATTCCTCCAATCGTCTGATGCGCCCAAGGTCCAATGACAATCTTTTGCTTCTTTTGATTATCTACTGAAGAAGTAAGGAGTTTTCGGGTAAGCCTCCATGTTTCTAATTGTCCGTCAATAAAGATGTCCCACCACCCGGTTAGGTGATAAGCAGGAACGTCCATATTGTCGTATCGGCTGTAAGTTAGTCCTGTTAAGGGCGAAAAACCATTAGCGGCTACGGACTCTCCGTTTGCGTTTACGGGTG
>CAUJFT010000246.1 GCA_963169475.1 Bacteroidota bacterium
TATTCTGGAAAGGAGAGGGCTTAACGCCAAAGATAGTATCAAAATTATTCGGTCAGAAAAAGCAAGAGTGATAGGAGTAGGTTCCGGATTTATGCTCTTACTCTTTATTCCAATTGTAGGGTTTATCCTCGCGCCAACGATTGCAGTTATCGCCTCTACTACCTCTTTTATACAAAAAGTGAAAGGTTGATTTTGACTAATGTTAAATGAAATGTTACGCCTCCCCGAAATATATCCAAACCCCATCAATTAATGAACCCTTCTTTCCCTTTAAACCACCAAATAGGTAGGGGGATAGGGGGCTAAGCTAAAGGGCTTATATTCTAATTTCGCAAAATATATTGGTTCGTTCTTTGTGCATTGTTTTACTAAACCCTAAAAATAAATTACGATTGTAAAAATTACTGAAAATGTACTTTTTGATTGGTTTTTATCAAAAAGATTTAAAATATATTATTTCTAATCTCAAAGATAAATCCTGAATAAGGATACTGCCGAACCCCTGAAGGGCTAAAAATATTCAGAGACCCCAAAGAGATGATACTATCGTAGCGGTAGAAAGCCTGTAAGCCCGGAGCCTCCGCCGGAGTGTATAATTAAAGTATTCCCTTGGGGAGGGGTACTAAGGAGATGGGCTTGGGCGGTCATAAATAACTTTGCGGTGTAAATTGGGTCAGTTAGGATTCCTTCTGTTCGGGCGAAGTGGGTTACAAAGTCAAGCACACTCGTGTTTACGCTGCCAAAGGATTTTGCTGTAGTTGGGGAATAGTGATAAACATTGTTAGGGGCGTAATTCGTCCTAAAAAAATGATTACATAATTGAAACTGTTTTTCAAAGTCTATTATACTTCCAGCGGTATGTACAGTATGGATAGTAGTATCGCGCCCAGAAGCTATATTCCAATAGCTCAATACGGCTGCTGTCAGTGCAGTGCCGGAATCAATCCATATTTGATTGAAATGAATCTTCTTTTCTGCTTCATTTCGTTCTATGTCTATTCCCAAAGTGATTAGCCCGGGTATTGCAGCGGTATGACTACTGCCTTCTGGTAAGATGAGTGTATGCTTTTCGGGATTTTCCTTTGCTGCTATTTCTTCTACCTTAGCCCAATCTTCTGATAAAACCCATCGGACATTCTTTTTCGTATCCGTAAGTAATTCCAAAAATGCTGCATTTCCTTTGGGGGTATGGGTGTGGGCGGATTTGAGATAAAGCCGGTAGGCTATCCGAAACTCGTGGAGCAACTGAACCAACCCCATGATATTGTTTGAATGTTGCCCTCCGATAGGCACGACTTTTTTATAGTCATTGGAAAAAATAAACGGAATGAGGGAGGCGTATTTTCTTTTCTTACAACCTGAAATCCCAAAACCAGACTCGTCTTCTCTTTTTACCCAAACGACATGCCCTGCCGATTCCCAAGTGGCTAACCGGTGGATACGGGAGTGATATAACAAATCCGTATAACATAGGGAGAGAACCTCTGAAAATTTTTTTTTACTCACGAATCGCGAAATGATAATACATCTACAAAACTATATTGAATGAATTTGTGTTAAAACACAATATTCTTTTTTGCTCACTCATACTTAATCACTTAGATAGCTACAAAAGCGAACGAAAAAGGTTGCTTTCGCAACCTTTTTCGTTATTTTAATATATCCTAAGGCGAACCACCATAATCCTATTAATAAATAAGGGGTAATTCTCTGCTGCTATTATTTATTTTCTTCGGCGGGTGGGGGAGTAGTAGCGGGCTGGTCTCCGGCAGGGGCGGCTTCTGGTGATTTAATGTCTTCCGGATTAGGGAGGGCTGGAGCAGTGCTTGCCTCTCCGTTGATTGTTCTTTCTATTCGGAGTTCATTTTTATCTCCTTCGTCAGTAGCAGCATTGCCTACTACATTCGTAACAAAAGCAAGTAAGGCAAGTCCCCCTGCAAGATACCATGTAAGTTTTTCGATAAACTCATTACTTCTACGCGCACCCAAAATTTGAGTAGCACCCGATACACCAAAAGTAGAATTGATTCCTCCTCCTTTACTATTTTGAATCATTACAGCAAGAATCAAAATTACAGCTACTGCGATGCACAAAATTCCCAATATTGTATAAAACATATACTTTTATAATTAACTGTTTTTTAATACTTTAAAAATATTTTACTTTAATTCCTCAATAAGAGCGGCAAAGTAAGCACTTTTTTCCGGAAATTCCAAACCTAATTGAGTATAAATTTTAATCGCTTCTTGTTTTTGTCCCTGAAGCACTAAAATTTTAGCCATTGTTTCCGTAACTATCTCTTGCTCTATATCTTCCTCTGTCGGTATAAATTCCTTTACGGGCTTATTACTATGCTTCAAATTGATTTTAGGTTCATTGAGTAAAAATTGTGCTATGATATTATCCGTTTCTATTTCAGCTACAGGAGCTTCTAAGGAGGAGAAATGATTAAAATACAAGTCCTTTTCAGTTTCAGAAACAAGGATGTTAATTTTGTATTTTCCTTTATAGAAGCTAATTTTTCTTGACTCTTTTGGTGGAGGAATAGAAAAAAGCACACTTGGCTCATCTATAATTTTATCTTCGCTTTGGGTTTCCAATATATTTTCCAAGAATAAATCGTGAATAGGGGAGGAGAGAGGTTCATAAGAATTTAACTTTTCTTCCGGAATATCAAGCCATGTTTCGGTTAGAGGGGCTTCGATGCTCTCATTGGAATCCATTTGGGGAAGGGTACTTTCTTCGGATTCATGGATAATCGCAACGGGGAAAATCCCGTT
>CAUJFT010000247.1 GCA_963169475.1 Bacteroidota bacterium
ATATGGGATAAATTTTGCTACTACAAAGCGTATCTTTGGGAGAGGCAATACCAAAAATCCCCGCATCTACAAACACTGGAGGAGGAGGCAAGGTACAAGCAGTAACGGCCGAATTTGCAAGGCTTTCTCTATCTCCCCCCGGGTCAAACAAAGCTCTGGCAGCCGCTTTTTGCCCTTGGGTAAACATTACCAAACAAGGGTCATCGCAATAATCCATATAATTGTAAAACATCACACCCGGAGCGGCAGTTTGACAAGCGTCTAACAAAGGAAAGCTCGGACATCCAAAATTTTGCCCGTCTTGTTCAGGAGTATCCGCAATTCCATCATCGGGAGAGCATCCGCCCGAGTCCCCCCAAATATGGCGTAAGCCTAGCCAATGCCCAATTTCATGGGAAGCGGTTCTCCCCAGGCTATAGGCTGGCAACAGACCCGGGTTCTGGGTTCCAAAGCAGTTATACCCAATTACTACTCCATCAGTAGCAGCATTTCCTCCGGGAAACTGCGCATAGCCCAAAAGCCCGCTACCAAGGTCTCCTACCCAAATATTCAAATAATCAGTAGTAGGCCAAGCATCTTTTCCTCCTTGAGCCGTAAATTTAATGTCATTATTCGTAGAAAAAGAGGAAGCAGTAGTGAGCGTATGCGTTAATCCTGTGGTCGGGTTTCCTTGTGGGTCTCTCGATGCAAGACAGAACTCTATTTCTAAATCTCCTGCAACAGTCGTCCATGCTGCGGGAATTAAGGTTTTATCCGCATTCATTAAGCGAAAATCCTTATTCATAGAATCTATCTGTGAAATAACATCATTCATCGTAATGGAATCTGTCATATTTTTATAGACGTTATGAACTACTACGGGAATGATAATGATAGCATTGGCCTTGTGGGTAGCAGGATTAGCAGAAAGTATCTGCATTTTTTTGTAGGCAGCTTCAACATGTGCCTTAAAAGCTGGATTTTCCGACATCAGACGGTTATTGTACTCTGTCGAGCCACATGTTCTTTTTACCTTACCCTGACCGAAGAGGGAGAACGGAAAAAATATGAGTACAAGAACCACCCAATAGTTTAAAATATTTTTCATGATTACAATTAAGGGGTTAATAATTATGGTGCGAAAGTAATAATAAATTAAATATTCTCGTTTACTTGGGATATATATATGAGAAAATATCCTATAAAATAGATTTTAAGACCAAAACGAAATAAAAGAAAAATAGGCTGCCCCAAAGGACAGCCTAAACGGATAGTGGGTTCTCTAATTATAGTGTTGTTCAATGAGAAACAAAAAAGTCTGCTTGTGCAAATCCCTTATCTCCCTGTACATACAAAGTGTATTTTCCCGTAGTTAGCTCGTAAGTGTTTAAGTGAAATGTTCTTTCAGTTGTATAGAGCTGTATTTCTTTTTCAACCATAATTTCTTTATTTTTATCTAAAACATAAACCCTCCCTCTTTGAGATTTATAAGCCGATAGTGTAAACTCAATATTATCAGAAGCTGTTTTTAGATAATTCGCGCCAATCTTGACAGAGGCTACTTGGGCTTTTGCTGTTGGTTTGTAGGAGGAAGCTATTAGCCTGTCCGATTGTGCAAATACTGAAACCGATAAAAAAAACAAAGTTGTGATTAGTAGTAAATTTTTCATATTAAATCTCATCTCATAATGCCTAACCCGTGATTGATTGTACAAAGTAACGGTGCCGTTCTTCGGTTTCTATGGAAATAAATAACCGTTTGGTAAATAAATACAACAGAAAAAGTCAAAAATAAAACATATAAGCTACTCATTAATAACACTTTAAAAACAAAATATAGTAAATACTTTCTATAGATTATTGGATAAGAAATACAATGTATTTTTTATTTTTTCGTATTTAGCGGTTTTTCCGTACTTTTGACAAATATTTTTAAACTGCGAGATTAAAAAATTATGAACAATATTAATTTACTTTTTATATCAGTCTTAGGTATATTGCTTTTGGGTGGCTGTACCAAAAACCCCGACACGATTCTTCCGGCAGGAGAGGCTAAGTGGGTCGTAAGTGGGCGCGTAAAAACAGAAATCAATCAAACCGGTACAGGCACTACTGTAGTAGAATACGACCGAGGAGGTAACGCCTTCGTAAGCGAAACCGAACACCAAAAAATGATATTTTTCTCAAATGGAAATGTGGCAGAGTCTTATACTTTTACTGCCACTCCCAAAAAAGTGAGACTTGTAAATATGGCTACAAAAGTTGTGTCATATTACGATGTAACAGAAAGTACATACAATAGTCAAAAATGGCACGGGGATAATACCTTTAATATTGTATCCGGAGGAGTAGCCCAATCTATTCACACAATAGATGATATTGTACTTACAAGAGAATAATTTTTTTTCTGACAAGATTTAACCGCAAAACGGACCTAACTTCCTTGTGAATTGTGAAAAAAATTTAGACTTTTCATATAGTACCTAATACATGAATTAGGCTATTTTACAAAAAACGAGGCAGACACCTATTACAATAAGTGTCTGCCTCAAATATTAGCGAGTAAACGTAGCGATTACTTCTTCTTTTTCTTCTCCATATCCCGTCTTTCTCTTCGGGATAGTACCCTTTCGTTTTCGGAGCTTTCACTTCCTCCGCTCAACAACTTCCGTTCTTCTTCTTTTCTACGCTTAAACTCTTCTTCGGCTGCCGTTTGGTGTTGAGTCTTCATCTTACTAAAATCATCTCTCTTAGGAGGAATGTTTTTTTTCTGCTCCTGGGGAGCCTCCTCCCTCACCAAATCATACTTCATCAACATTGAAGTAACATCAGCATTAAACGTTTTTAGGACATTCTGAAACAATTCAAATGCCTCAAACTTATACACAAGTAAAGGGTCTTTTTGCTCAAAGGCTGCATTTTGTACCGATTGACGAAGCTCGTCCATGTCTCTCAAATGATGCTTCCACTTATCATCAATAATAGACAGGACCGTAACCTTTTCCATTTCATCTGTAATAAACTTCCCTTTTGTTTGGGCAACACTATCCACCTCCACCATTAAATCTACTTTATGCACCCCGTCCGTAAACGGCACAACCACTTGCCGGATTTGAGGATTATTTTGCTGCATTGCTTGGATTCCATTATTGAGCATGTCCCCAAAGAAATTGACTTTCCGGTGATATAAAGTCTTTGCGAGTTCGTATATTTTGACTGCCAACTTATCAGCATCTTCATTATTAAGGTCTTTTTCCGTAATTTCAGGGTCAAATGCAAGGGTTCGGATACAATCCAATTTCAGACCTTCTGCGTCAGCTATATCATAATAACGGTCAACGAGTGCGCGAGCAAGGTCTGCGAACATATTATCCAAATCTATCTTAACCCTATCTCCATATAGTGCGTTTCTTCTTCTCTTGTAGATTACTTCCCTTTGGGAGTTCATCACATCATCGTATTCCAACAATCTTTTACGCATGGCAAAGTGGTTTTCCTCTACTTTTTTCTGGGCGGTAGAAATCTGCTTCGTAATTGTACCATGCTGAATGACATCATCTTCCTTAAATCCAAACCTATCCATAATAGAAGCCACTCTTTCCACATTGGAAAAAAGCCTCATCAAATCATCTTCCAGAGAGATATAGAACTGCGAAGAGCCGGGATCTCCCTGACGACCCGCGCGCCCTCTAAGCTGTCTATCCACCCGCCTTGATTCATGACGCTCGGTACCGATAATAGCTAACCCTCCCGCTTCCTTCACGCCGGGTCCTAACTTAATATCTGTCCCTCTTCCTGCCATATTGGTTGCAATCGTTACATTTCCAGCAAACCCCGCCTCTGCCACAATTTCAGCTTCTCTTTGGTGGTATTTAGCATTGAGGACATTATGAGGGATATTTCTCATTCTAAGCATTTTGCCTAATAGTTCCGAAACCTCAACGTTAGTCGTTCCTACAAGCACCGGTCTTCCTGCACTTCTTAGCCTTTCAATTTCCGCAATGATGGCATTATATTTGGCGCGCTTGGTTTTATATATCATATCGTCCATATCTTTTCGGGAGATTGAACGATTGGTCGGAATCACGACCACATCAAGTTTGTAGATTTCATAAAACTCCGATTCCTCCGTTTCTGCTGTCCCCGTCATTCCTGAAAGTTTATGGTACATTCTAAAATAGTTTTGGAGCGTAACAGTAGCAAAAGTTTGGGTAGCAGCTTCAACCTGAACGTTTTCCTTCGCTTCTATAGCCTGATGCAATCCGTCTGAATATCTTCTACCGTGCATTACCCTTCCGGTTTGCTCGTCCACACTCAGCACCTTTCCATCTTGAACGATATACTCAATATCTTTTTCAAACAAGGCATAAGCTTTCAGTAATTGGGAAATGGCATGAAGCAACTCCGATTTTTGGGAATAT
>CAUJFT010000248.1 GCA_963169475.1 Bacteroidota bacterium
GTATTCCATACAAACTTCTCTCTACGGGAAAAACCCCCTTAAACCCAAATAAACCCCAAGCAATTCTGCCATCTGGTACACTCTCCGGATTCGGAAACATCTCATTGGCAGCAAAATATACGCTTTTTCAAAAAAACATTCACGTAGCAGTACAGCTCCTTACCGAAACGCCCAATTACAAGATAAATAATTTGGTTGGATTAAGAACCGGATATAATAGTTTTGTCGTATGCCCCTCTGTGCTTGCAGGAGTGGGAACCGGTAAACTATATGGTTTCGTAAATCTTGGGTATGCTATTCGGAGTGGGGGCTATAGCGAAGAAGTTCGATATGATATAGAAGCAGGTTATACTCCCTTGAAAAGGTTCGGGTTTGCCTTAGTATTCAATAATAAATCCTCTCTTAAAAATGGAAGCATCAATGAAGGGAATATAGTAAAGACCGGATTATATGTCAATAATCAAGGATATAATGCTTGGGGGCTAAAATTGGCATATACGCTCACCGAAAATATTGGGATTAACACAAGCGTATATGGTGCTTTTTATGGTAGAAATGTAGCTGCAACCCCTCTCTTTAATGGAAGCATTTACTATAAATGGTAAGTAGTTCTTAGTTTTTAATGATGAGTTCTTAGTCCTCACAAATAGCTATTTATCAGCTTTTTAATTAAAAATAATATTATAAACTAATTTCAAACGAGTACTTACATAGGCTAAAATTATTACCCTTAATTCCTTATTTATCCTAAAAATTGTACGTAAATGACACACTTAAATTACTTACACTATATTCGTCAACAAGCTATCTTTTTGACAGAAAACTTAACCCACACCCAGTTTATAGAGCCTTTGCCCATACTTAGTCAAGCAAGCATCGGGAAGCATCTGCGACATATCATTGACGTATTTGAGAGTGTAGCTGCCGGCATCTACCATGATTCTCTTTCCTTTGATAAAAGAAGTCGAAATATAGAGATAGAGAATGACCGCTTTCTCGCACTTGAAACCTTAACACATTGGATAGAGAGAATAGAAAGCGCAGACCTAAACAAAACTATTACTTTGGTCAGTAATTTTTCAATGGAGGCAGAGGAGGTGGAGATGTGTACAGAAACCACGCTGGGCAGAGAATTAGTCTATGCAATAGAACATGCGATTCATCATTTTGCAATTATCAAAATCGGAATAGTTCATAATTTTGGAATAAAAGTAACCGATGATTTTGGCGTTGCCCCCTCTACCATAAGGTTTCATAAAAAAACTGGAACATAAAACGCATGAAAGCCTCTTCTTTTCAGATTTTTCTTTACAAAATAAAAAAAAAATTAAAGTGGGAGTTTGCGCCTACGTGGGTGGTCTATTTTCCTTTTCTGTTTTACAGTCTTTATTGGATAGCCAAAACGCGAAGCCTGACCTTTTTTACCGCGGCAAATCCGAGAATCCCCAACGGAGGGCTTTTTGGAGAGTCGAAATATGATATTTTAAAAATGCTACCTCCATCGGTTATTCCAACGAGTATTCTGATAGAAAACCCCTCCGAATGGACACCCGATTCATTGCTGAAACGGCTTCATGCAGCGAAAATTTATTTTCCTTTTATCCTAAAACCAGACAAAGGAGAAAGAGGAAGAGGAGTACTCAAAATTTCGAATGAAGAAGACCTTTCCGCTTATCTTCGTCTATATTCATTCCCCGTAATTGCGCAATCCTTTATTACTGAAAAGGAAGAATATGGAATTTTATACCATCGTCTCCCTACGGCTACCAAAGGAGAAGTTACCTCTATTGTAGTAAAAAACTTTTTATCTATTACCGGAGACGGGGTCAATGCGATGGAAACACTTTGGTTACAAAATCAACGGTGTCTGTATCATTGGGAGCTACTGCAACAGCAGTACCAAGAAAAAAAACACTTTATCCCTAAACAAGGAGAAACGATAATTCTGGTAGAAATAGGAAATCATTCAAGGGGAACTACATTTCTCAACGGGAATCATCTGATTAATGAGAAACTTACGGAAACCATTGACAAGCTGGCAAAACAAATTCCGGAATTTTATATCGGAAGATTTGATTTGAAAGCAGAAAATTTTGAGGCTCTTTGCGAGGGTAAGCTCAAAATCATGGAATTCAATGGAGTAGGTGCAGAACCGGGACATATCTATGACCCAAGCTATCCCGTCTGGAAATCCTACCGAGATTTACTTGGGCATTGGCACAATATCGCAGAAATTGCCCGCTTCAATTACCGCTCCGGTTACGAAAAAATACCTTTCTCAATGATTTATTCTCAATTTAGAGAATATCAGGCTTATCAAGCAAAATATTTCAACCCCTAACCATGTTCTTATTGCTTTATTTGCTAAAAGGAGTCTTTCTTTTCAATCAACTTTGCGTTTTTTCCTTCGTTTTGGAAAGCATTAGATACAAGGACAGCATTAGACTTAAATTTATATGGTCCCACAATCAACTGATACACCCCGTTTTCAAAATTTAAGGATAATTCTTTATAGCCCTTTTCCGTCAAGGTGCTAAGTAAGGGGTAAAGCGATTCTACGCTTTCTTTTTCGTCTGCAATGACACTATATTTGGCTTCCGACCTTTCTTCCGGGGATAAGTTTTCATCTAAAAGTTCTAATTGTACCTCTGTTTTTCCGGTACGAACAAATCCGAGATGAGAGGCAGCTCCCTTAGATAAATCGATAATGCCACCCGCATGGTCAGCACAGCGGTCATTTACGGTAACAACACAAGATTCCTTATTGGATAAACACATCACTTTCACCCTTGTCCCAAGTGGAATGGTACGGTGGGCTGCCGTAAAGCCAGAATGGCGATAGACCTCTCCATTTGCGGTCTTTCTCCCCTCAAAATAATCGGCATAATAGGTTGCCTTGCCCGTTTCTATTACTTGCGAAAACAAAGGCGATACCGCAAATCCGAGTATTATAGTAACAATATGCTGAACTTTCATCTGATTAGATTTTTATTTTCTCAAAATATCCCCAAAATTTATTTAATCTCAAAACTATAAGCTCCCGTCAGGCACATCTCCTCATTACAAACCTGATAACTAATATTTCCTTTTATGGGAAACTTTTTCTTTTTTACCTTCATTTCTTGTTTGATTATCATCTCCCCATCAAAAGAGGCAATTTCCACCTGAAACACATCATCGAAGACTACAGCCCTATTCCCTTCTTCTGTAAGGCTAAGTAGCTGTACCCCCTTCGTTGCCTTGTCAAGGGTTATTTTTAAGGGTAAAACGGCTTTAGAGGGCTGATTAGCCGAGTAAACATGGTAACCGGGTTTGATAATACCCGTAAACGTAACGGTTACTGTTTTCCCTTTCTCCCATTTTTGAATGTCATATTCTGTTTTCCACTGAACGAGATTTTTAGCATCTCCCTGCGCCATAAGAACCCCAAACCCTATTAATAAAATAAATGTAGCAACAAACCTTTTAATCATATTTTTTTATCGTAGAATTAAGACACCGATTTAACAGATAAACAGGGGCTTTTGTTTTATTTCTCCCAAAAGATTGGGAATTAACCTTATATGCTGAAATTTATTTTAGGTAAATGCTGAATGATGATTTATTGTTTGGTTTTTCCTAATTCGACTAACCGAATTGTGGTATCTCAACGGGATTATTTGGTGGTTTTCCCTTTTAAGCCCATACGTTTTTTCACCCTTGCTATGGCAATTGCCATTTTAATACTGCCGCCCTTTGTCGTGGCAAAAGGATAGCATTTATACAAATATTTTATTTCATCGAAAGTCCTATTCTTTTTCGTGGAATATCTATTGAAATTACCGTTACCCTTACCTTTTGGTGTATTTTTACCACCTCCGAAGGGTGTTTTACATACCGATTTGCTATCTGGCTAAGATGCACCATTCCGTCTTGATGAACGCCAATGTCTACAAAAGCTCCAAAGTCTGTGATATTTGTAACAATTCCATTCAGTACCATACCTTCACGAAGGTCTTCTACTGCATTTATACCCTCCGTAAATGAAAATGCCTCAAACTTTTCGCGGGGGTCTCTCCCCGGTTTTGCAAGTTCATTGAGTATATCTGTCAGTGTAGGCAAACCTATGGTAGGAGAAATATATTTGTTGAGAACAATGGTTTTTTGAAGTGCCTTATCTTCGATTAACTGTCTAAGCGTAACGCCAAGGTCTTTTGCCATTTTTTCTACTATCGGGTAGCTTTCTGGGTGTACGCTGCTTGAATCCAAGGGGTTTTCTGCTTCCCTAATCCGAAGAAATCCCGCAGATTGCTCAAAGGCTTTTTCGCCCAAACGTGCTACTTTC
>CAUJFT010000249.1 GCA_963169475.1 Bacteroidota bacterium
TAGAGAGAAAGACCTCGTCATGTTGAGCGAAGCAAAACATTAAGGGATTGTAAGGGATATAGAATTCAATGGCTTCGTTTTCCAAGCTTGTATTTTATGGAGACTTAAAGATTCTCACGTATGAGTTCTTAGATTATTTTCCATACTGTTTGTAATATTTCGCGAAAGGTGTCCAAGTAAATCATATTAGGTCCGTCTGAAAAGGCTTCTTCCGGGTTTTGGTGTACCTCAAAGAAAAAACCATTTACTCCTACTGCGGCAGCGGCTTTGGCTAAATAAATTCCGTATTCTCTATTTCCCCCACTTTTTCCTCCTAATCCGCCTGGTTGTTGGGTAGAGTGGGTAACGTCCATTACTACGGGGTAGCCGAATGTTTGCATATCAGGTATATTTCTGAAATCTACAATTAGATTATTGTATCCAAACATATTCCCCCTTTCTGTCAGTATAATTTGGTAGTTTCCCGTGCTTTCTATTTTTTTTACGGCATAAAGCATGTCTTTGCCGGAGAGAAACTGTCCTTTTTTTACGTTTACGATTTTTCCCGTGTCGCCTGCTGATAGTAGTAAATCTGTTTGTCGGCATAAAAAAGCCGGAATTTGAAGAATATCTACTACCTCTGCTACGGGGGCAGCCTGCCAAGATTCATGAATATCTGTGGTGATTGCAAGCCCAAATTCTTTTTTTACCTTAGCTAATATTTTAAGCCCCTCTTCCATTCCGCTTCCTCTATATCCGGTAATAGAAGTCCGATTGGCTTTGTCAAAAGAGGCTTTAAATACAAAGGGAATTTTCAGGTCTTGGGCAATTGCTGCAATTCTTTCAGCATGATGAAGAATCATTTTTTCGCCCTCTATCACGCAAGGTCCGGCAATGAGAAACCGAGAGTTTCTCAGGGCTTCGTATAACGCTAAGTTCATTTTTTGTTAATGTTTATGCTGAATGATTAGGCGTTTTACTTCTACACCGGTTTGAGCCTCTGCGCGAATAAAGTATATACCGGCTTCAAGCGTTTCTATATTGATTTCTACCCTCCCTGATAAGAAGCTATTGGAAAAAACGACCTGCCCTAATGGATTAATGATGTTAATATTTACAATATTTCCTTTATTCTCTGATAAATCTACGGTAACAGATTGGTTTGCTGGATTAGGGTATAGGGTAAAAATCGGGGTATTGCTGTGGGTGATTCCTACGCTGCCGGGGGTGAGGGGCTTTTTGTATAGAACAAATCCTCCTTTTAAGTCTCCAATGAGGTAGGATAAAGCGTGAGTACTATCTATAACGGCTGCGGTAACGGAGGAGTATGAACCAAAATCGCGTCCAAAAAGTATTTCGGAGTAAGTAAGGCTGTCTGCTGCATTGTTGGGAAGATTTTCATAGACTTGTATTACCCCATCTTTTGTGCCTACGAGTAATTCGCTTGCTCCGTCATTGTCGTAGTCTATGATGAAGGGTTTGGCGTTTCCGGGTGAAGCGCCTACTCCGATTTTTAGTTTTCCCCAAGCCGTAGTAACTGTATCAAATACGGCAGCTTGAGGGCTTCCGTTGTTTCTATAAAACCAGATTCTACCAGCTTCATTTCCAATGAATAAATCTAAGTCATTGTCAGTATCAATATCATATAAAAATGGTGCGCTGTTTAGCCCCACATCAATAAGTTGATATTTGTAGGAGGCGACCTCAAAATTTGCCGTACCGCTACCTCCCGTATTTTCAAAGTAGTATAATGTACCCAAAGCGTTTCCAAGGAGTAAATCAACATCATTGTCTCCATCTAAGTCTCCAAAGGCGGGATAGATATTTTTGAGGGTAACGGGAATGCTGTCCAAAATCTGAGCAAGGAAGGTTGTATCCATGTTATATTGAGGAACATCGAGCGTTCCGGTATTGAGGAATAGAGAGATACTAGGATAATATTTATCATCTGAAGGATTAAAATATCCAAAATTTCCCGCGATAAAATCTTTTTTTCCGTCATTATTGTAGTCAAAAAAAGCAGCACTTGTAGTAGAGCCGAGTTCGATACAATCATCTTGTACAAAGCCTTTTCCCTTGAAATGAAAGTTAGGGCTATTGTTTGTATTGATATTTTCGTAAACTTGAACGGAATGATAGTTTTCTGTTCCGTCTTTTTGATTAGGGGCAAGTACAAGGTCTTTTATCCCGTCATTGTTGGAGTCTATATAAAACATTCCAGGAAAAGAGGTTAGGTTTATAGGGAGGTCGTATTGGGGAAAGTGAAGTTCTACCGAGTCTATATAGGCATGCGTTTGACTTCCCGCATTATTGTAAAGAGCATATACATCTTTGTAGGAAATATCTCCTAATAGCATATCAATCAGGTTATTTCCATTGAGGTCTAAGGCGAGTAAAGTGGAGCCGGCATGTCTGACGTTTCCGGGTCCCGGAGTTCGGAAGTTGGGGACAAATCCGTTGAGGTTACACCCTCCGTTTAGGGTATCGTGTAATACGGCGGTATTGTCAAAGCTATTTTCGCTAAAATGTCCCCAACAAGCAGTTTCATTGGAAAGAACAAGGGTATCGCAGCGTCCGAGGGTTTCGATAGCGAGATTTTTATGAAGCTCTATGTAATTAGAGGCATTTGAAAAGGTAAGAAAATCAATATCTCCGTCAAAATCAGTATCCACAATAGCGGGTATGTCTGTAATAGTGGAGAACAGTTCGGAGCTACCGAAACTATATTGGGAATAGAGGACTTCAAAAAAGCCATTTTTGTAGTCGTGCCTAAATTCGGGTTCTCCCTGTGAATTGGAGATTTGGGTAAATACGCGTACATTGCTCGTTTTTGTTCCACAGATAATGTCTTCTTTCCCGTCACAATTGTAATCTACAAATAAAGCCCATGCGTCACAAAAACAACTGTCAAATAGTGTCTTATATTTGGGAGCGTATTCATACTTACTTTCGCCAGTACTTGAACGATTGAGGTAGGGATTAAATTGCCAATCTGTTCTTTCGTAGATGATTATGTCTTTTTTGCCGTCTCCGTCTAAATCCATTGTTCCAAATTGAGGAGCTTCCATTGCTCCAGACCAAGCACTAGGTAGTGATTTGCCCCCTACATTAAATACCTTGATTTCGTTAGAATAGTTATAGTTTTGAGCAGGAAGTAGCAGGATTAAAAATAAAAAAACAGACAGTAAAGCAAATTTCTTTATCATAAGCAGTTTTTTAGTTAAGCATTTGAAAAATATACCTCAAAGCTATAAAAATGATTTTTTAGTTGTGAGGCGGCTTTTACTCTGAAACTTTTATCATAAAGATAAAGTTTGTTTTAGGTTTTTCTTGTTTGAGTAAGTCTGATAGGATATGTTTTTGAAATTTTTAAATCAAGAATTTGAGATTTATAGCAAAAAAATATGTGATAGCGTACAAAAATTAGCTGTTTGATAATGCAAAGAGACCCCTATTTTATTCTTAAAATAATTTTTGCTCACACATACTTCGTTAGGAAATTTTTTTATTTTGCCATGAATTGCGCTAGTCCTAATAGCCTTTATATTACTTATCTATGCTATGCTTTTTTTACAAACGCTGATTTTAATGCCATTGCTCCAAATCCTTCGATTTTACAATCTATATTATGGTCTCCCTCTACAAGTCGGATATTTTTCACCTTTGTACCGGCTTTTACCGGTTTGGGCGCGCCTTTTACGGGCAAATCTTTTACGATAATTACAGAATCTCCATTTTGTAGTTCGTTTCCGTTAGCATCTAAGACCTTAATGGCGGTTTCATTTTTGGAGACTTCTTCCGTACTCCATTCATGAAAACACTCTGGACACACAAAAAAAGATTCATTTTGATAGGTGTATTCACACTTACATCTGGGACAAGAAGGCAGATTTTCCATTTATATATTATTAATTCTTTATGGGATTAGGGTGCAAAGATAGGAGATTTTTTGTTTTGTGTGAAACAAAGAATAATTATTTGAGGGGCTTATGCTATTGAAAGAATGTGAAAGATAAATAATAAAACCCCTCCGAAGCGTTATCCGGAGGGGTTGGAGATTATCTTAATTTAACATAAGAGGTAATTTACTCTTTTACCATTTTTAAGCGGTAAAAAGTATTTTTTGCTCTAATTTCTACAAAATATACTCCAGCGGTTACTTTATTTAGGGTAATCATTTTATTGAAAGTTCCGGATACTTCGCCTTCTCCTTCCTCCCAGATTACCTGTCCGGCGAGATTAGTTACTTTAATTCCAACCTCTACGGTTTCTGTAACCTCAAAAGAAAGATTAAAAGCACCATTATTGGGATTCGGGAAAATATGCATATTGCTCAGATAATACTCATTATCAAGCCCAACGGCAGAAACTACCTCTACGGTTTGAGTGGTAGAAGCAGTACATCCTTCCGGAGTAGTATAGCTATAAGTAATGGTATAAGGTCCGCCAAGTCCGGCGGTGGCGGGGCTAAAACTATTTCCGGTTACGCCGGGTCCGGAGAAAGTACCGCCTGCTGGAGTGCCAGAAAGCGTTACAGCCGGTTGATTAGTAGTATAAGTAGGGGCAAGCGGACTCATGGTAACCGTAGGCATAGCATTGATAGTTACCGCTACTTGTGTTCTTGGACTTAGACAGATTTTATCATCTTCTTTGATTTGCCAATTGTAATAAAAATAGTAGTAATCTACTCCCGCGGAGGAGTTAGTAATGCTGGCAAGCGTATTGATGTCATAGGGATAAACAACCCCAGAATTATTACGATACAAATCAACCGTAGAAGAAGCAGTAAGTCCTAAACGATAATCTGTACCGGAGGTAAGCGGAAAATTTAGGGTAACGGTTGAGGTTCCTGACGGAATATTTACTACAATAGAGTCAAGAATGGCTCCGGTATTATCCATCAAAGCGATACTTCTGTTACCTGCTGAAGAAGCAACTACATCTACAGAAACAAGGGTACAAGGTTTGAAAACATCAAAAATTTGATAACGGGTATTGTTGGTATGGTTACTACCTCCTCCAAAAGTATTATCAACGGGACCTCCCGATGCCGCCCCACCAGGGAATATTTTTTCTGTTTCTACCCAATAGGATTCAGAGGCAGAAAGAACCGGAGTAGTATAGCTATTTCCCGTATAAATAAGGTTGCCACCCGTTGCAGCATCATACCAATTAAAGGTTCCTTGCCCGGTAGTACTAAGCGTAACGCTGCCCGGACCACAAATACTCTCTCCCGGTACAACGGGTCCTTGGTTGGGTTCTGCTTCTAATACAAGCGTATCGGAGGTGGCAGACCCGCAAGCAGAAGTTGCGGTTAGGTAATATTGGCCGGTAGCAGTAACATCTATGGAGGGGGTAGTATCCCCTGTTGACCATAAGTAAGACAGTGCAGGATTTCCCCCTGTATTAGCGACAAGCGTTGCTACTTCGCCTGCGCATAAATGTGCGGAACCGGTATAATCAATAGCCGTTACTGCATTTCCGGCGGGAAGTTGTTGAGTAAGTGTTACTTCTACTGCCATTACGTTATTGTCATCTCTTTCTTCGAGGAAACTATTGTGTTTGTCCACTTCTATGACTACCCAATAGGTCCCATTACAAAGACCAGGAGGAAGGTTAATCCACATTCCATCTAAGTTTTCATGATAAATATCAGTGTAGCCGGAGGAGATTCCCTGTTCTACAGGAGAGCAGTTGTATTGACCGCCTCCAAGCTCGTAGTTAGGGAAATCCCCAGAGGTTAATACATTGCCTAAGCTATCTAAGCAATGACCGTTGTAAGTGCTACAGCTACCATAATCCATAAGACAGAATCCCATTTTACTCCCCGTTCCGATAATTGGCCAGTCGCGAGGGTCAGATTCTGTAGGGTCTTGAGTGCGAAGCGTCATTACAATCCAATCGTCCACGTGCATGTGTCCGTGTGTGGGGTGATAAGTCATTCCTCCTGCCCATCTTTCCCAATAGCTCATCGTATTCCCATCTTTATGATAAATTTTTTGCTTGATTAACTGTTGAGGCGCGCTTCCGTCCGGACAAGTACCCGGATAAGAAGTCAGGGTATCTCCATCACAAATCCAAATAGAAACAGAGCCTACAGTAAGCGGCCCGTGTCCAATGTTAGGTGTTGAGGTGGTTAATCTAAGCCTGCCGTCATTTCCATTACAAGGTGGGTTACAAACTTGAGGATACTCAGAAGGCCCGCCCAATTCGTTCCAGAAACCATACTCTCCTAAGCCAATATCCGGTAGGAGGTCGCAGTTTGTAGATACTCCATCAGGGCACGAACAATCTGTGGCATTATTCGTTGTACATTGGGCATTTAGATAGAATATACTACCTGCCCAAACAAATAAAAAGAGAAAAATTTTTTTCATACAAATTGAATGATAATTTTGTGAAGACGTAAAAATAGAATTTCGGGGGGTAAATATACCTTTTTTTTAAATAAATATATTTTTTATAATTTAATTTTGCATAAGTATGTGAGTTAGGGTATGATACCAACTACTTTGTTTTTGTTATTTAAATCAAAATCATCTATATATAATCAATAAATGGATTGGAAGAAAAAGTGGGAGCAAATCGCATTTACAGAATCAAATTTGATGGCACAAGTGGGGAGAATATCAGTAGTTAGTTCGATAACAAATGCTACAATGATAGAGATAGAGAAAGATATTGTTTTGAAAATGAATATTCTAAAAAGCGATAACCTATTAGATGTCTGTTGTGGAAATGGTTTGCTTTCATCCTTATTGGCAAAGCATTGTCAATCCGTAACTGGAGTAGATTTTACGGAGGCTCTGATTCAGACCGCTCAAAATAATTTTGGACGGGCGGGAGTTTCATTTTATTGGGGAGATGCCTTTGATTTATCGGCATTATTTGAAAATCAAAAATTTGATAAGATTTTGTTATATTTTTCTTTCCAGTACTTTGATTCTTTTGAAAAAGGAAAAAAAGTAATATCAGAAATGCTGAAATTACTTGCTCCTAATGGGGTAATTTTTATTGGAGATGTTCCGGATTATGCCCGATATGGAAATCACTATAAAACAGTCCTACAAAGAATACGTTTTCATTATGTCAATCTAAGAGGAAAAAACCAAATAGGGAAATTTTGGAAAGAAAGCGAAATGTTAAAAATCGAAGAATCCTTAAATCTTTCTATAGAGATTAAAAAACAACCCCCTCATTTGCCTTATTCTTCTTATCGCCAGGACTACCTACTAAAACCTAAACAATAGTTGTTTGTTAACACTAATAGTTATGGGGCAATATAGCCTTGATTTGGGTAATATTTTTTTCAGTTAATTTTGCTAAATACATAATATATCTATAAAAATATTGTAAAGAGATGAAAAAAAGAGATTTTATTAAAATATCATTATTGCTTGGAGCAGGGGTAATTATTACTCCCGGTGTTGCCTGCCGTACTATTCAAAAAGCAGCTTTGAAAGAAAAGACATTAATTCAAAGTAGTGATTTTGAACTTCCTCCTTTGCCTTATGCTTTACAAGCCTTAGAACCTCATATTGATGCCAAAACGATGGAGATTCATCATGGAAAGCATCATGCTACTTACGTAAAAAAATTAAACGAAGCCTTAGCTGAATCGCCTTTGAAAGGAAAAACGCTGGGTGAAATTTTCCAAGCAATAACTGCAAATGACAAATCCACTACCGCAATCCGCAATAATGGAGGAGGGCATTATAACCATAGCTTATTTTGGAAAATCCTTTCTCCTCAAAGAACAGAGATGCGGGAAAGCCTGAAAACAGCAATAATCCGCGACTTCCAAAGTGTAGATGCCTTGATAGCACAATTAAAAGATGCTGGAATGAAACGCTTCGGCTCAGGGTGGGCTTGGCTTTGTATTGCTCCCGATAAAAAACTTTTTGTCTCCTCTACGCCCAATCAAGATAATCCTCTGATGATGAATATTGCGGAAAGAACCGGTACTCCTATACTTGGGATAGATGTCTGGGAACATGCCTATTATCTGAATTACCAAAGCCAACGTGCAAAATATTTAGATGCCATTTTCAATGTGATAAATTGGGCAGAGGTGAGCGGTAGATACGAAACGGGAATCCAATAAATCGGTTATTTTTTGTAATGATAAGCCTCAAATATACTTGGCAAAATGAGGAGTTTTATTCTCTTTGTAGGTTTCTTTTGGGTTAAATTTATTTAAAAAAAAGATACTTTCTGATTCGTTTTTCATTTTTCTTTATCTTTGCGGCTGATTCCGGTTTTTATTGATTCTTCACACAAAAGAAAACAAAAAAACGGATTAACCATTTGAAAACTCCAGTCGGATATGATACATAAAATAGGGACTTTGAGTTGCTTTTTTCTACTATCATTAGCAGTATTAGGACAGCAACCGGATATATACGAGGAAAAAGTTACTTCAGCAGCAAATATTTGTACTACTATTAGTAATCTTGGACTTATAGGAAATGCTTTTGGAGGGAGTTTTAATGTGTTGGGATATCCATCTTGTGAGTACCCTTGCGGTTCTGGAGTAGAGCATATTTTTGAGGGAGGGCTTTGGGTCGGAGGACTGATAAACGGAACGGAAGCCGTTTCTACGGGCGCAGTAGATTCTCCGTCCGGATATTCTACCGGTCGTTCAGGATTTGAATTTAGTGCCAAAATGCCTCTGTCGGAGCGTTCATCGCTTACCGGAAGCCCTTTCTATAACCCACAAGCAGTTTCCCATCAGGATTTTTATAGTACATTTACAGATACA
Organism: Bacteroidota bacterium; assembly: GCA_963169475.1. GTDB lineage: Bacteria > Bacteroidota > Bacteroidia > J057 > J057 > JAAFHL01. The sequence goes on from CAUJFT010000249.1 coordinate 8,741, forward strand.
GCCACTTCCTTGTTTACGGGAACAAGTGCTATCCCTATCAGCGAACATTTAACTCCTTTGGGGCTGAAGATGGATTTTCAGAGCTATAATTGGAACTATTCTTTCGCCAACTTTTTTGTAATCCTTAATTTTAGGATTACCAATATCAATACTACTGCTATTGACTCTCTCTATTTGGGATATTGGGTAGATGGTGTTATCCGGAATGTAAATATTACGCCTCCCGGAGGCACTGCTTTTTTTAACAAAAGTGGAAATGGATATATTGACTCCCTTCGCATGGGCTATGAGTTTGACGCACTTGGGGATATAGGCTATACCGATAGCTATGTAGGCACCAAATTATTGGGAATCGAAAAAAATGGAAATTGCCCACCCGGAGTAAATGCACATTATAATACATGGCAGTTTCAAAACTCCGCAGACCCTGTTTTATTTTTTCCAACCACCGATAAACAAAGATATGGAAAATTAAGTAATGGCTTAAATCATTTATCTACTACTCAATGGGAACAGATTCAAAATCAAGTTCAAAGTGCTGGAAACCGTTCCAATTTATTGTCTATTGGACCTATAGATAGATTAAATCCTAGCGAATATATTGATGTAGCATTTGCGATAGTGGTAGCAAGACGGGTGCTTGACGGAAACCCTGCGAGTGCGAATACCCCCGCACAACGGGCAACCCTGATACAAAATGCACAATGGGCGCAAACCGCTTATTACGGAGAAGATGCCAATAGAAATTGTAGTTTAGACCCGGGAGAGGATAAAAATGGAGATGGGCTTATCACACGATTTGTTTTACCTTCTCCTCCCTCTGTTCCTCACACAAAGGTAGTAGCCAAAGACCACTCTATTGAAGTATATTGGAGTGATAATTCGGAGTATTCTGTGGACCCAATCTCTAACAAACAAGATTTTGAAGGGTATCGATTATATAAAACGGCAGTAGGGTTTGATGTACAAGGAGTTACCGATATTTTTAATTCTTTGAGGCTAATCGCCGAATGGGACAAAAAGGGGAATAGTTTGGGTTTTGAGACAGGTATGGAAAAAATACGGCTTCAACAGCCTATAATTTTTGAGGGAGATACTACAAAGTACTATTATAAATACGTGTTTGAAAATATTGTAAACGGTTGGCAGCATATTGTTTCGCTTACCGCTTTTGATGGAGGGGATAAGGTAAATAATCTAGAATCATTAGAATCTGCTTCTTTGGCAAATTTAAGACACATTTTTGCAGGAAAGCCCGAAAATGAGGATTTTAAAACGGCTGAACCTTTTGTTTATCCTAACCCTTATTATGCAAAGGCATCTTGGGAAGGGATTTCTACGTTTGAGGAAGATAGAAAGCTGATATTTGCCAATTTGCCTAAACATGCCGAAGTGAGTGTATATACTGTAGCGGGAGACCTCGTAGATGCCTTTGAGCATAACGCCGAAACCTATAATGGAGGAGACACCAAGTGGTTTTCTACTTATTCCAATCCCGACAAGGCTACCTTTTCCGGGGGAGAACATGCTTGGGATTTGCTATCGGCAGATACGCAGGTTATTTCACGGGGGCTGTATCTTTTTGTGGTAAGAGACTTGGACTCCGGAAATATTTTTAGGGGTAAATTTGTAATTATAAAATAAGTTTTTGGGTATTTTTAATATTTTAAGGTTTTCTTTTTTATGAAAAAAATTACGCTTTTAGTGATTTTATTGAGTGGATTCATAATGAGCTATGCTCAAGTAAGTGTAACCATTCAGGAGGTTCAAACGGTAAGTGCGCAAGTACTTGCTGCTTGTGTGGATTCGTCCTCTTACGAAGGACAATTGGTTACGCTTAGAGGCGTTGTGGTAATGGATGCAGGGCTTGCCCAAGCAGCGACCGGAAGAAATATATGGATTCAATCCGGAACGGGAAGTTGGTCAGGATTAGATGTATTTGATGCCGCAGCCGCAGATATTGATGGATTGGTTGCGGGCGACTCTGTTGAAATTACCGGTACTATTGATGAATTTATTCCTTCTAATGGACCCAAATCCGAAACAGAAATTGTGGGAATTACCGCTGTTAATATCCTAAGTTCTGGGAATGCAGTAAATTCGACCTTGGTAAACCTTGGGGATTTGAATGATAATACTCAGGTGAATATGATTGAAACCGGCGAACAATATGAAGGCGTTTTTATCGAACTTCAAGACGTAGAGGTAACCGCTGTCGTGTATTTCTCCAATAATACACGCGTTAGTTTTAATGTTACTGATGCTGCTGGAAACATGATTAATGTAAGCGACCGTTTTCTAGCACAAAGATTGCCCGCAAGTGGTGGTACTTTTGTCCCTCCTACCGTGGGAACGGTGTATTCGTCTCTTAAAGGAATTATTATTCACTCTCCAAATGGTTGTAAAAACTATAATGGAAGAGGATATGAGCTACACCCTTTCGATGCCTCTCATTATCAGGTGCTTAGCGGATTTGCACCCCCTACAATTTCTGGAATTATGAACACCCCGCTTGCTCCTACTTCTGCACAAACCACTACAATACAAGCCACTATTTCAGATACAGATGGCACAGTAGATTCTGCCAAAGTATATTATGCAGTAGGAACTGCTAACACAAACTATATTCCGGTAATGATGACAGCTGCTGGAAGCACCTATACTGCTACAATTCCCGCTCAACCTAACGGGTCTTTTGTAAAATACTATATCTCTGCTTGGGACAATAGTTAGCTCCTTGCTACGCAGCCTAATGTTCCCGGTAGTCAGAACCCCAAAGCATACGTAGTTGCGGATAACGGATTAAGTATTAAAGACATTCAATATACTCCGTTTGTGGACGGTAATTCTATATATAGAGATAATACGGTAACGGTAACCGGAGTAGTAACTGCCTCTGCCCAGCCCGGAAATCTCGGATACGTATTCATTCAGCAAGAAGGACAACTTTCATGGGGAGGGGTTATGTGTATTGGAAATACGGCTTTATCAACGCTCGCAATTGGGGATAAAGTAACGGTAACGGGCGATGTGAAAGAAAGTTTCGGTTGTACGCGTATAGAGAATATTTCAAACGTAGTAACTGCTGGCACGGGGACCATAAATCCGCTTGCCTTAGACCCCGATTTGTTTTCTACCTATGATTTTGCAACTAATGAGCAATATGAATCAATGCTAATTCGTTTGGTAAATCAGGCCGCTGCTTCTAAGGTCTATATCATAAATACCAATCCAGATGCTCCCGCTAATTTTGCAGAATATCGTATCGGAAAAGATGCACTCTTGCCAGATAATGGCTGCCGCGTAATTGCAGGCCGTCAAACTGGCTCTGCTTATAGTTCTCTGAATGTTTCTTATGTAAATGACTCTTCATGGGCAATTACAGACGGAATTATGAATGTTGCCGTTTCCGTAGTAAAATATGGAGATTGTATGGATAACGTAACGGGTATTCTTTATTATAGTTTCTCAAATATGAAGCTAATGCCGAGGAATAACGATGACTTCCTAAACTACGATGCCGGTTGTGATGGGACCACTTCCATAGATAATCGTAATCTTGCTACCGTTAAAGTATATCCTTCTCCAGCTTCTTCCGAAATCAAAATTGATTACTTATTTCAAAATAATATAGTGGCAAACCTCCAACTTGTAGATATTTTGGGGCGTGTCGTTTATAATGGAAGCCTGTCCGGCTTACAAGGAAATACCACAATTCCGGTTTCCGGTCTTAACAACGGGACTTATTTGGTTAGAATTATAGAGGGTAACGCGCTCCTTTATTCAACCAAAGTATCTGTATTAAAATAATTACCTATTCAATATTATAGTAGTGTGAGAGGCTGTCCAAAAAGGTAAAAACGATTGTTGAAAATCAATAATTTATTAGCTTTTGGCTCTAAAAAAGTATTTTTTAATAAATCCTCTATAAAGAGCCATTTAAAATAATAAATATAAATTCATTTTTCGTATGAATATCCTTTTGGGATAGCCTCTTTTTACTAACAAGCGCAATCAATCGCTCTCCTGCCCGTTATGTTGAACAAGGGGAACATAACATACAGCAAAATTCGATATTATGGGCTTTATAAGCCCCTGTTTTTACGCTTTTACCCTATTTTTTAACTCATTGCTTATTATATAAATCGTTAGCAATGAATATTTAATATTTTATTTTCTTAGTTTTTTGCTCACTCATACTTACCTTTTGGGTATTGCACATTTCTCGTAGTAGGCTTATTTTCAGTTGGCTATTACCAATAAAAGTTGGTTATAGCATAATATCCAATTTACGAACTAAACCAAACTTCTGTAGCCCCTCCCCCGTACTTCATCATGTCGGCGGGCTGGTATTTTTTTACTTTGGGGTGAAATTCTAATTTTTCAAGAATCTTGGATTTTAGCTTCCCCTCCCCGACTCCGTGTATGAGGATTATACTTGCGTAATTTTCTGCTATTGCGTCAGAGATTGCTTTTTCAAATACCTGAATTTGAGCAAATAGCATCGTAGCATTATCCATTCCGCGGGTATCTTTAACCACTTTTTCGATGTGTAAATCTATAATCTTGGTGGACTTAGGTAATTTTATTTCAGTTTGGGTTTTGGTAGTACTGTAAAAGGCTTCGTTGGGGTTTTCTATCTTTACGGGTTCCGGTTTGGAAAAAGTATCTCTCAAAGAATATAACCAAGCCTCGTTTTTCAATAACTCTATATACAGCGGCTCTTTCTCTAAGCGGGATTTGTTCCAACCAAAATTTTTTTCCATTGGAGCTTGCGGCAAGCCAGGGGCTTCTGTGTAATGTAAAAACTGAAAATGAAATTCTTTACAATGCAATAATTCATCAGCGGAAAGCCTTCCCATCAAAGCCAATCCATGTGCGCGCAACGCACCTGCGGAGAAATAAGAAAACTTATTCCGTATGCGATAAAAACAAACAAACATCATCTCCCATTTTTCGGGATTTACCAAATAAATTTCATAGTGAGATTCTCCATCCTTGCATACCGCAAGCGACAGTTCCATCAAATGAATCCCAAGTTTTACGGGTAGCGGAGTCTCTTTCTTCTCCTCCTTTTCTTCCTTGGGCAAAAGAATATTCTCTTTTCTGTCAATAGTAATTAGTTCATCAGGAGAAAAATCTACGGGAAAATCATCTCCCAAATCTACTTCAATAGTCTTTTTATCTATAATTCGGGTAATAATCCCTTCTCCGGACTGATGTAGAAATCTTACCTTTTGACCAACCTGAAATTTCATTTTATTCTGTTTGAAAAAAATCTAATCAATAAGAAAATATTGGTCTCTATTTAGTTTACAGATGCGCCTTCATTCACACCGTCCGTTTCGGGGTGAATGACGTGTAGCCTTCCGGTGTGGTCGCCGGCATACAAAATCATACCTTGTGATTCTACCCCTCTAATCTTTCTAGGGGGGAGGTTTAGCAAAACCAACACTTGCTTCCCTACCAATTCTTCGGGTTTAAAATGCTCTGCAACGCCCGAAACAATTGTTCTTTTATCTATTCCTGTATCCACCACAAATTGGAGCAGCTTATCGGATTTTGGGACATAAGATGCTTCAAGAATACGCGCAATCCGTATATCCATTTTTTGAAAATCGTCAAAAGTAGTAAATTCTTTTTGGGGAGGAACGACTACCGGTTCCAACGTTTCTTCTTGCGGTTGATTTTCTGCTTTACTTTTATGTAATTTTTCGATTTCCATATTAATTAATTCAGGGTCAATATTTGTAAATAAAGGAGTGGGTTCCTTGATTATATGATTAGGTTTAAGCGTAACGGCTTTAAAGTGAAGGTTTTCCCATGCAATATCCTCTTCGGAGAGATTTAACATTTCTGTTAATTTTTCAGCCGTATCAGGTAAAAATACTCGCGCAAGAATCGTAAGTTTTGCCACGATTTGAAGAGATGCAAACAATACCTTTTGGGCTTCTTCCGGATTAGTTTTCAAGAGTTTCCAAGGTTCTGTTTCGGTTAGATAACGGTTTCCGATTCTAGCGATGTTTATAAATTCAAACAACGCCTCTCTAAACCGGAATTGCTCTATATTTTCGTGGATTTTATTCACACTTTCATATATCTCACGGAAAGCAGATTTTAACATTTCGTCTGTTTCACCCACTACATTAGGGACCACTCCTTGGTAGTTTTTGTAGGTAAGAGTTAATACTCGATGAATAAAATTAGAAAAAATTGCATTTAGTTCTGAATCATTTCGTTGTTTAAAATCTGCCCAAGTAAATTCGCTGTCTTTGGTTTCCGGAAGAATAGCGCATAAAACATAACGTAATATATCTCTTTTTTCAGGGAAATCTTGCAGGAATTCATGTACCCAGACTGCCCAATTTCGGGAAGTAGAGATTTTGTCGCCTTCGAGGTTTAGGAACTCATTTCCGGGTACGTTTTCTGGCAGAATATATTCTCCATGCGCTTTGAGTATAGCGGGAAATATGATACAGTGGAATACGATATTGTCTTTTCCTATAAAATGAAGTAAGCAAGCCTCTTCCTCCGGGTTTTCCTGTTTCTTCCAGAATTTTTCCCAATCGTTTGCTTGGGGGTTTATAAAAGGCGGAAATTGAGCATTCAATAAATCAGGGTTACTAAATTTAGGTTGTTGAGTGCTTAACTCCTCAAACAATTGTTTAGTGGCAGAAATATACCCAATCGGAGCATCTAACCAAACATATATTTTTTTGCCCTTTCCCTCCTCTAAGGGTACATCTACTCCCCAATCGAGGTCGCGAGTCATAGCACGCGGAAGCAATCCTCCTTGCAGCCATGATTTACACTGCCCAAAAACATTCACTTTCCATTCCTCTTGTTTAGTGCCAAGAATCCACTCTTCTAACCATTTTTGATATTTATCCAAGGGTAGATACCAATGTTTAGTGGTTCTAAGTACGGGTTTTCTATGACTTAGTGTAGAAACCGGGTTAATTAAATCAGTAGGATTTAGGGTAGAACCGCATTTCTCACATTGGTCGCCGTATGCCTTTTCGTTTCCACAATTAGGGCAGGTACCTTGAATATAGCGGTCGGCGAGAAACTGCCCGTATTCTTCGTCGTAATATTGTTCAGACTCCTTTACTTCAAATTCATTTTGGCTATTGAGCTTCAAAAAAAAATCTTGGGCGGTATGATGATGGATTTCGTCTGAGGTTCTATGATAAATATCAAAAGAGATTCCGAACTTATCAAAGGTATCACGCATGAGTACATGATATTTATCAATGATTTCCTTTGGGCTAACACCTTCTTTTTTGGCTCTGATAGTGATTGCTGCTCCGTGTTCATCACTCCCGCAAATAAATACCACCTCTTTCTTGCGAAGCCGAAGATAGCGAACATAAATATCTGCTGGCAGGTAAGCTCCTGCAATGTGTCCAATATGAAGGGGCCCATTGGCATAGGGAAGGGCAGCAGTTACAGTAAACCGTTTATATTTAGCTAATAAATCACTCATTAAAATAATATTAATTTAAATAAAGAACAAAGATATTAAAAACCTATGGAATCACTGCTTTCAGTGCTCCTATTGTATAGACGGGAGAATATAGCGCGGGTTGTTTTTCTTGTTTTTCTCTTAACGTTTCCGACATCCAATGAAGTGGAAAGTTTTCGTCCTTCTGATATTTTTCAAAAAGGATAAGGATACAATCTGCCACATTTTCTGGAGTAACATAAGCGGTATTGATAACTGCATTAAAATTTTGGTAATTAGCACAATCTGCTCCATACTCTTTTAGAAAACGTTGATTTTCACTTTTTTTTCTGGCTCTTATATCAGCTACTGCTGCCTCTAAAGAAGGATATACTTCGCTTTTACGATTGGGGTCATTCATGATTCTTTCTGCCGCAACCCAAGTATCTACCTTCAAATAAACCTTGAAGGAATCGGGTATAAAAAACCAAGCTAAACGGGAGTCTAACAAATAAGGATTAGCATCAAAACTAAGGCTCTTAAATATACTATCTATCTCCTCATCAATTTCAGGGTGAGTATCTGTATAATGATTGAGTTCGAGCGTGGTCATATTCATACGAGACGCAATCTCCCGCTGTATAGCACCTGTGGACATAACGGGATAGCCCAATCTTTCTTTCAGGATTTTTCCCACCACGCTTTTCCCGCTTCCTAAATCTCCTGTAATAGAAATTTTATTTTTCATGAATTTTACCCTTTGGTTTATGAGGCTGCAAAGATAATAATTTTATGCGAGAAATACGGCTACCCATCAAGAATAAGCTATGCAAACATACAAGAATAGAAGCGTATGCTTTTTTATTTTATGAAGAATGAAAGAAGTAGCAAAAATAGGGCAGTGTCCTTAATGGGGGTTTAGCAAAAATCGTAACATTGCGGATTCTAGACAAAATCTATCATGGCAACAATAAGAAATAAGTACTGGTTTGAAATTAGTTTATGATATTATTTTTAATTAAAAAACTGATAAACAGTTATTTGTGAGGACTAAGAACTTATCATTAAAAACTAAGAACTACTTATTATGCAAATATACCCTACTCTGCCCGACATTTTTTAGGGGAAAAAGGAGTAATTGGCAGAACCAACTAAAACTAATCGCTAACGACTACTCATTGTGCATCTCTTGCAAGCCTAAATCCAATTTCTGGGTTACTTCTTGCCGGGTCGTAGGAGGAGCGATTGGCAATTCTTACAAAAGCGGTACTTTTCCCATAGGAGCCTCCCCGTATTACTCTTCGGGTTTCTGTTCCGGAATTTGTCGGAGCTTCGTAAGAGAGATATAGGTCTGCGCACCATTCATATACATTTCCTGACATGTCGTATAGTCCTAAAAAATTAGGCTTTTTGATTCCCACTGGGTGTAGCTGAAACATTGAGTTTTCCATATACCACGCAACTTCGGAGGGGCTATTGCTACCACTATATCGTTTATCTTTGGCAAAATTCCCACCCTTGGCTGCGTATTCCCACTCTGCCTCCGTAGGTAGGCGATAGGATAAGCCTGTTTTTTGGGATAGCCATTTACAGAAATCGGTGGCTTCATACCATGAAATATCAGCAATAGGAAGGTCATCATGCCAGCCAATAGCAGTGGGAGGCGGGGGCATTTTTTTTCCGGTTTCTGTACAGTATTTTCGCCATTGTTTTGCCGTTACTTCATATTTGCTCAAGTAAAAATCCCCAAGAAATTGGGTATGTATGGGGGTTTCGTCAGCGTTTCCTTCTTCGCT
>CAUJFT010000250.1 GCA_963169475.1 Bacteroidota bacterium
CTTAGTCTTTTTTCGGTTTCCGCCTAACTAATCCGAAGGCTTACTATTAAGAATCTGCCATGATTTGTAACCCATTATTTCAAATAGGTTTAATTACTATACATAGCCCTACGGTTTTAAAGTAAACACCGGAATATTCCCAAACAGATTGATAGGAGTATAGGGATGTTGTTTGCCTCCTGTAAGTTCTTTTACTCTATCAGCTACATATAAATTCAGTTCTGTAAAATAAATTACTTTGTCTTTATTAAAATCGGCTTTTCCGTTATGTCCCTCTAAGATTGCCTTAGTAAAAGCACCATGCCCCCATGAATTTTTTTCATAAGAAAACTCCTTCCCTGTAGAAGATGTCATAATAGTAATTCCGGGTTCTGCTTCGGCAATTTCTTTAATCGCCCCGTCAATAGAAGCATCTTTAATAGAAGCAAATTCCAGCAAATCCAATCCGGCTTCACCGCTATGGCAGGCATCCATAAAAATGAGTTTTTTACAAGGAGTTCCATTAATACCGCTTGTAATGTCCTTGATGTTCAGCGCAGTAGCAAATAAGCTAATAGCGTTAAAATCATAAGGCAGGATATAAAGATTCCCTTTATTATCTAATGCCCCATGCGAAGAAAAAAACATGATAATTAGGTCTTTTTGAGTAGCTTGCTCTTCCAGCCAAGTGATAGCACTTTTGACATTGACAAGCGTAGCATCTTTATTTAATAATTTTTTCACCTCTACCTTATTAAACAATTTCCCTCTCATAGAAGCGAACATATCTGCTACAGAATCAGCATCTGTATGTGCAAAGGTTAGATTGTACTTAGTATCAGTAAACTCCGAGACCCCTACAGCGAGGATATACAAATTGGGTTTCATCCAATCTTCCGAAGTAGTAGGCTTAGGCTTAGTAGTAGGCTTCTCTTGTCGAGGTTTTGGGGGTTTAGGCGGCGTATTATTGGGTTTATTATTATGTGCAATGTCTATAGAAGGCACATTGGCTTTATAGACCCCAAGATTACTCATCGTAAGCAACCACATATCAGTATCTCCGGCAGTTTGATTCATCGTAGAGCCGGCTAAAAGATACCCGCCTTCTCTAAGCGGTTGGATAGAATAGGCAAATTCCTCTTTGTCGCCTGCACTGGATTTATCCCAGAATACATTTCCCTTGTGGTCAGTTTTGACTACCCACAAATTACTCTCACTTGCAGAAAGCGGAGTAGTATATCCTGTTGCAATAAAATTGCCGTCCGGGGTATTAATTACTGTAGAAAAAGCATCATTTCCGGCTTTTCCAAAGGTTTTATTCCAAATGACAGAGCCATCTCTATTCATAAAAATCAATTCGGCATCTGACTTCCCAAAGCCTTTGGAATTTGTCCAGCCTCCGGCAATGATTTTGCCATCAGGGGTTTCTGCTACAGACATAGCCTCTTCTTTATCTATCCCTCCTATTACCTTGTACCAAAGCATGTTTCCATCATCTCCCACTCTCACAATCATCACATCAGACTCTCCTTGTCCTTCGGATTTAGTAGAGCCTACGGCTATACAACCGCCGTATTTAGAGGCAGTAACCCCGTTTCCTTTATCCTCTAATGCGCCGCCGAATCGTTTTTCCCAACGGAGCTTACCGGTTTGGTCTAGCTTACCTACCCACATATCTTCCTTCCCTTTACTTCGGCTTTGGGTAAGCCCTGTAAAATAGAACCCTCCATCGGGAGCTTGTACTATACTATTTACCCGTTCCGGCTTATCTCCGTAGGAGGTATATTGCCATTCAATTTGCCCCTTTGGAGAAAGGCAGATAATCCAACCTTTCGTTAAAACGGATTTATTATCCGCAGAGGTTTCGGTCGTAAACCCGGCGACGATAAACTTGCCTTCCTTGGACATGATGATATCGCTTGCCATGTCATGGTTCCTTCCTCCAAAATAATTTTCCCAAACCTTATTACCATTTTTATCTAATCGAGTAACTACAATATCCGATTTTCCCCCACCATTAGGATTAGAGAAGCTGTAACCAGCCACTACATAATCCCCTAAGGGAGTTTGTACCGCTCCTCTTGCTACGTCCCGCTGCGCACCTCCAAGTTTAATATTGACTAAATTCTGGGCGTGAAGACTGGATAAACAGAAAAGCAAAACCGGAAACAACATCTTACCTATTAACTTCATCATTAAAATAATTTATATTGTGAAAAAAAGGGGCGAAAAATAGTTATCTTATTTTTTAGGCTTTTGGTTAAATGCGTATCAAAAATTGTACTAAAATACACTTCTCACAAGAATACGCGCTGCAATTTAAGAAAAATATAGTATTTAACCCTGATATATTTATTTTTTATTTCTTCGGTAATACGGATAAAGCGCGTTTTGGTTACAAAATCTTCAAAATACTCCTTTTAATCTGGATAACCTTTCAAAACAAACACACGAAAGAGAAGAGTTCTCCTTCGTGTGTTTGTTTATAAGGTCAGTAGCGACCTAAAAATTACTCTATTATGACTTTTTCTGTTGCTTTCCCTTTAGTACTAATCACTTCAAGGACATAAACGCCCTTAGCGAGGTGGCTGAGGTTCAGGTTTCGATTAATTTCAGAAATATCAGAAAGAGATTCAAAATATACTTTTCTTCCAGTAAGGTCAGAAACCTTGATGATTGCATCAGCACGGTTCGTAAAAGCTGCGTTTACAGTAAAATTTCCTGCATTAGGGTTAGGAAATACCGATAACTGACTTACTTCATTCCCCGTATTTACTGCGGTAGATGTAGTTTTATCAGTGAGAATACGGATATAAAAATCAGTGCCCTCAAGACCACGGTAAGGAGCCCAAGCATTATTCAGGATTTCATAAGTTCTTCTTGAAATAATGAAAGTATCTTCGGCAGCAAGTACCACTTTGTCATCATTCTGAATCCAGCCTACATAAACCCCTCCTTGTGTAACGATAACTGGGTCAGCAATTGCATGACGATTCCATACGAGTCCGTTCGTTGAATTAGACATAAGGCAATCTGCTCCGTCAATATCCATATTGGCTAAGGGTTGCCCTACCGAGCCGTTGGGTCCGTCGTCAGCAAATACATCTAAGTGATACACCATGGTTCCTGCGGGAGGTGCATAAGTGGCATTGCCTGTAGTAGGAAGTACGCAAATATCAATCGCCTTGATAATTGTAGGGTAGGCGTATGGCTTGAAATATACTCCCCCTCCGCTGTTTCCACTACCCCCAGACCAAGAAACGCCTGAGTTAGGGCTATTATAAGTAACATAGGTATAGATTTCTTCCCCGGCGGCGGTGGTGTCAATTGCTACGATTTCGACCTCTTTTTTGTCATTAGCGGCGTTCATATCTTGTAGGGGAGGAAGGACGTTAGACGTAACCTCGAACTTGTAAGACCCTTTGGCAGGAGCCGTAAAATCAGGAGTGAAAAAAACGGGAGCTGTTGTATTAGATGTTAAGCTAGGAACTACACCCGAAGCACTATATACACTAAGGTTAGCAGCATCTTTAACACTTGCATTGACCAGGATTTGTCCAGTAATATCTATATTTCCTGTATTCCCGATTTCTGTTCCCAAAGCGGCGGGTACACCCGGTTTTACGAAGAAGCCTCCATTTTGAGGATTCTGAACGGAAGAAGGTCCTGCATCTGTTACGTCAATCAAGGGTACTGTAGGATAATAGAAGCGGATAGAAGATAGTGCTGTTGGATAAGCATTATTTGACACATTCAAACCGTAAGCACCGGTAGCGTTTTCGATACCCACTACTAAGGGGTTAGCCACTCCATCATATCCGGAGTTCCATACTCCAATTTGGTCTTTGTAATTGATTGTGATAGAGTTGTCATCTGCGTCAAGGATATATTGGAATGTATTCTCTCCGTCATAGTTTTGAGCATTATTTGTCCAGAAAGGAGCCTTATCGTAGGTGATGATGAATCGGTTATTTGCGGCATCGTGATAAGTGAAGCAACG
>CAUJFT010000251.1 GCA_963169475.1 Bacteroidota bacterium
ACCAGAAGTATAATTTCGCTTCCAATCCAACCAATTAAAATTACCCCTAATCATATAATCAGAACCCGTCAAATAATCAGAAAGAAAGCCCTTAAATGTAACCCCGTTTTTTTCGGAGGAGATTTGTCCAAACAAAAAGCCGGAAAAGCCGAGCAAGAAGAAAATGGAAGATAGTACCTTTTTTGCCATAATATTTAGAATTTATACCAAGAATCATTAGGATTTATTTACTTTATTATCAATGATTTAACTCATTATTTTTTATAAACCTACCCATAGCTTGCCTATTAAAGAAAGGGTTATTTAAAATCAGATATTTTATTCTCAAAAAAGTAAATCTATTATCTCTTTCGAGAGGCTAATTCACGGCACGAAGGTAGAGAGTAATTTTTAATTAATAAAATACTTTATGCTAAGTGAAAAAAATAAACTATACCCAAAATATACTAAGAGTATCAGAATTTGCAAGATAAGTAGGGTTCATTACCTTGGACATCAAGGAGTGTTTCTAACATTTTTTACTAAACCCACTTATAGCCGGAATAAGATAGAAAAACGCACAATATTATTGTAATTTTACTGTAGCTGAATCTCTTCGTGTATCAAGGTATCGGAGATGACGGTCATACAAACCGATAAGGATAGGTTCTCCTTTTTTTGATATTTTTATTGCCCCGTAGCGGGCGGAGTCGAGTGTCCATGATTTTCCTTCCTCAAAAAAATAGGACTCCGCCCCAATTCGTATATCCGTAGCATTATAATGGAAACGAACGGCAACCTCCTCCGCCTGAAAGGGGTGAAGTTCGGGTATATAACTAATCGTTCGGGCAACATTTAGGCTATCTAACTTCAATAAACAATAACCCGATTCCGGATATAGGCTGTCTTTCCACCCAAGCCCCCCTAACAATTGGTATTCTAACCGCATATAATCTCCTTGAAATAGAGAGCGTGGGTCTGCGGGTGCTAGTTCTAGGTAAACCATTTTCCCATTGCTTAGTGTATCCTCTTTGCTCATTATCCCCCAATTAAATACCACAAAGAAAAGCAATAGATTGATTAAAAATAGAATATGTTTCATATTTTGTAAGCTAAATTTTTAAAAAGGAGCAGTGTTAGTATTAGGATAATGTTTTCGGATAAAGTACCCGAGTAGCTTCCACCCTACGAGAAACAAAATGCCACTGCCTATCAATATCAAAGATTTTGTCCAGAGTGTCAATTGAAGATTGTAATAGAATACGGAAATAAAAACCCCGAGCGCAAGTACACCCATTACGATAAACCATAAATTTTTATGATAATACCCGACTGCAAGCATTAGCACCCCTCCAAGAATGCCGGAATAACCCCATAAAAAGGGAACAAATATCAAACATAGCGGAATCGTTTTTACTGGATTCCACTCAAAATCAAGGGAAATTTTATAGATAACCCCTATTAGACACATTAGTATAAAAGCCGCACTTATCCACCAAAAGCGAATAGAAATCTCGCGAAAAGAGAAAGTAAGCTCCCCTAACCTTATAAAGGTTAAGAGTAAAAAACTAAACGCAGTCCCTGCATTCAAAGAATCGAACGCCGCTATCAGTTTTTTGTATCGCGAAAGGACGATTTCCTCTCCAAGAATAAGAGCGGTAAATATTAAGGCATTAAGTCCCGTAATCCAATGTATGCCCTCATACAATTTATTGGAAAACAAAAGCCCAACCCCCAGCAAATTAACAACCAATACCGTAATAAAACGCTGCACATGATTCTTGCTTAATATAAACATCAGTACCTGAATCCCTATACCTACCCAAAGAAGTAAATCCATATCAGAGAGGTTAAGCCACCCTGTAAGTCCGTAGCCGATACAAATCTGCCCTGTAATGCTTGCTGTAAGTGCGTAAGGAATGGTAAATACCTTTTGATTAACCGTTTGGAAAGCAAAAATAGCTACAGCCGTCAGGACAATCCCCAAAATAGTAATAGCCATAGGAGAGTCGAATATCCCCATGAGTGAGATTACTCCAAAGAAACACGCCGCGGATATCCAAGCTCCGAGCATCGTTACAATCCGGATAATCCAAGAGGTAGGAGCTGCATTTGCCCGAATAAGGTCAGCCTCAAATTTATTTTTATTAACCTCAAAATGAGGCTCTCCTACTTTTTGTAAGGATTCCACAAGGGTTATGATATTAGGATTCATTCTCTTGGGCAGTTAGGAGTAACACATTATTTAGCGCACTTATTTTTTTCTTAAAACGGGTAAGGAAAGAAATCAAAAACCCGCAAGAAACGACTACAAATATCCCGATAATCAGAAACATCATCAATTCATTCCCTTCTATCATTTTTCCTATCAAAAGGGCGATGAGACAAATCCCAGAAAAAGGAATGAGTCCTGTCATGATTATTTCCTTTTTAACATGATAAAACCAAACAAAGCCCATAGGAATCAATAAAAAGGCAAGCCAAAGTATCAGAGGACCAGTAACGCGATATTGGGAATCCGGAAAATCATTTAAGATATAACCAGCCAGATTAAAAAATAAAATCCAAAGGATAAAAGCCCCTACCACTTGTGGAAACCACCGATGAATAGTCATCGGTTTTCGGTAATGATTTAAGGTTTCAAACCCCAAAAGTGCTACAAAGTTCAGAAGCGTAAAAATAACCGATACGTCTCTATAATCCATCATTCTATGAAACTGCTCTATCCGAAATAGAACCGTCAGATTCAGTAAAATAAGATATAGAAACCATAAAGGGGGGAAGTCACTGATAAGCACCCAAACAAGAGACAGCAAAGCCCAAGCACTTAGAAAATCAAAGGCGGTAGCTCCCGTCTGATAGATTTGCCCATAGACCGCAAATGCTAACCCTATTAAGCAGGACAAAGCGGTAAGCACAATTTTACCTATCAAGGAATTGGTTTTTTTAAAAAATAAATAAATCCCTAACCCCACAATCGGAAATTGAGCAAAACCTAATTTCAAAAACTTGGACATAGAGTTCCAATTGTAGGCAAAAAAGAAAAATAGCCCGCACACAAGAAAGATTGCGCCCAAAGAAAGTAAAAGATAGTCTATAAAAAACATCCATTCGGAAATACCCGGACGAAGTCCTGTATTTAACAATACTTTACGTATAGAAGTAGCCTCCCATTTGCTATGTTTTGCAAGCAAATGAAGGGTATCTCTATCTACCTTAGATGGTTCAGACATAATTTTCTATTTTTATTATAGTGAAAAGAGCTAATCCCTAGGAATTGAGAGAAAAACAGGGTGTGCAAAGGTAATAATATTTCTCAAGTAGAGGCACTTTCAGCCTAAAAACATGAAATTTTTATCCGTTTTGGGGAGAAATTTATCGTCAATGCTCCGAATGCAAAAAAATGTTAAAGAAATTTTCCATTATTGAAAAAAAATACCTTAATTTGCACCACTTTTAAAAAGATTAATCATTTAACTTTTTTAAACCAACAAAAAAACAAAATCAAAATAATTCTATCATTTTTTATTTAAGCGTAAGCAAGCCGGCATGGATCACAATTTAGTAAACGAAGAGTTAATGAATGAGCAAAATCATGGGGAAGAACATAACACCACAAGCCATGAAGAAAATTCTAAAACAGAAGTAGTACAAGAAATAACAGAAGAAGTTGTTTCGGAGCAGAACGCAAACGAAACTGTTGAAGAAGTATCCGTTGAGCCTCATACGGAAAGCCGCTCATTAACCGAACCACAAACAGAAAATGAGGTAGTCAAAGGAGATGTTTCTACAGAAGCCTTCACAGAGCGCGCAGCACTTGAACAAGTAAAGGCACTTTTGTTAGGTGGGAATGCTCCAGAATACATTCCCCAAGCGACCGCCTCCGAACTCGTTTTGTTTATGGACCAACTTGGACATAGTTTGAATGCCGAAAATTTTGCCCATTTCTTGGAATTAGGTAAGTTAATTAAGGAAGCTTTCGACAACCGCGTAAAAGCAGATGCCGTAGGTCAAGAACAAGCAGAACGTTTTAGCGCAGCTTACGGGAACTTCAATAAACGCAAAGTAGAACACCAAAAGCACATAGAGGAAAGCAATACAAGCCGTAAAAAAGAACTAATCCAAAAATTAAAAGATTTGATGGAAAGCGGCTCTATCAATCATAATATTGTAAAGGAAATCCAAGCAGAATGGAAAACCCTTCGCTTTATCTCAAAGGAAATAAAAGAACAACTTGATAATACTTATCGCAATTTGCTGGATAATTACTACAAGCGTAAGGGTCAAGAAATGGAGCTTATGGACTATGACCGTAAACGCAATCTGGAAATCAAAACAGCGATTATCGAAAAAATAAGAGTGTTGCTCCCTAACGAAGAAGAATCTCACCAATTTGAGGTTTGGAGAGAGCGGGCTTCTATTCTTGCAGAACTTCAAAAAGAATGGAGAGAAGCCGGACATGTTCCCCGTGAAGAAATGGAAAGGGTAAACATGGAGTACAAAGATGTAGTAGATAATTTTTTTGCCCAGCGTAGGGAGTTCGTAGAGTCCCAAGAGCAAGGAATGCAGGAAAATGCAGATAAAAAGGAACTAATTCTCGAGAAAATGAACTATTATATTGGGTTTGCCAGCGATAAACCCAAAGATTGGGAGGAGGCTACTAAAGCACTGATTGTACTTCAAGAAGAGTGGAAAACCGTAGGAAAGGCACCCAACGAAAAGAACGCCGAACTATGGAAGCGTTTTCGGGAAGTAGGAAATAATTTCTTCGCCAATAAATCTGCTTTCTTCAAGAACCTTGAATCTGAAAGGGTAAAAAATCTCGAAGCCAAAACCGCTATCGTTGAAAAGGCTGAAAGCCTCAAAGATGGAAATGAATGGGATAAAATCGGAAAAATTTTCCGCGAACTTCACGAAGAATGGAAACAAATAGGTTCTGTTCCTGATAGATTCTCTAATAAAATATGGAATCGTTTCCGTGAGGCAACAGATGTTTTCTACGAACGCCGCAGAGAGTTCTTCAAAGATATTAAGCAAGAAGAAGATACTAACCTTGAACAAAAACGGTCTCTCATCAATCGCGTAAAGGAAATTATCACTAACCTTGAAGATAGAGAGATGGCTTTTCAGGAAGTGAGAGAAATTCAAGCAAAATGGAGAGAAATCGGAAGAGTACCTATTAAACTAAAAGAGGTAATCTGGGAAGAGTTTACCAAAGAGCTTGATGCTTTCTTTGAAATGCTCAGAGGTATGAAGCGCGAAAATGGGAATAATAATAATAACGCTTTCTCCGGAAATAATAACGATAAGAATAAGAGATCAAGTTCTCACAAAGACCGCCCAAGAAATGAAAGGTCTTTTGGAAATAGCAGTAACAATAATCAAAATGAAAATGACGAGGTTCATGCTAAAATCCAACGTTTGCGTAAGAAAATCGCTAAGGCTAACGAAACGATTGATCAATATAGCACAAATATCCTATTCATAGCCAAAGGAAAGTCTGGAGACGCACTTCGTAAGCAGATTCAAGATGAAATTGACCGCGAAGCAGCCCTCGTCTTAGAGTATAAAAAGCAAATCAAAGAGCTTGAGACTCTGGTAAAAAAAGCTAAAGAAGCTAAAGACGAAGCCGAAAAAGCAGAAATCGAAAAATCAATAGATAATGTTCCAGTAGAAGAAGTTACCGAAGCAGAAACTAATCGGGAAGAAGATGCTCCCATTGCTCCGGAATCTGAATCATAAATAGTGTCTTGCTAAATCTACCAAGCGGTTGCCCATTTCTGTAGGCGACCGCTTGTTTTTTTTATGGGAAAAATGGATTCAAACCTGCCATTCAATTGGCGTTTTATCTGCGCTAAGGAGTATTTCATTAGTTTGTGAAAAATGCTTACAGCCAGAAAATGCATTACCAGCAAGGGGAGACGGGTGAGCGGCTTTTAGAATATGATGTTTCTGTGGGTCTATAATTTTGCCTTTGTCTTGCGCATATTTACCCCAAAGAAGAAAAATAACCCCTGTTTTTTGCTCGTTTAATACGCGAATCACTGCGTCTGTAAATTGCTCCCACCCTTTTTTCTGGTGCGAACCCGCTTCCGATACTCTTACTGTGAGCGTAGCATTTAAGAGAAGAACGCCTTGCTCCGCCCATTTTTCCAAATTTCCATGCTTGGGAACTACAAAACCGCGTATGTCCTGTGCAAGTTCCTTATATATATTTTTTAATGAAGGGGGAACGCTTATCCCATTGGGCACTGAAAAAGAGAGGCCGTGCGCCTGCCCAATCCCATGATAAGGGTCTTGACCAATTATTACTACTTTGACTGCCTCAAAAGGCGTTTTGTCAAAGGCATGAAATATTAAATTATTTGGAGGATAAATCGTTTTACCCGTCTCTTTTTCTTGTTTTAAAAATTCACGAAGCGCGCTAAAATAGGGTTGAGAAAACTCGTCGAGCAAGGCATTTTTCCAGCTTGACTCCATTTTTATATTCTCTGGGTTGACGGGAGGAACCTGCATAATCTCTTAATTTTAGTGAAGAAAATCAAAAATCTCTTTTGGGAAAAGCTACTTTTTTGAATAGCAAAGATACTCAAAAAAATAAAGATATATCATAGCTATATAAGATTTTTTCGACTACTATTTTAAAAATATTTTCCTATATGTAACAAAAGTAGCAAGAAAAGGGAAAAAAGCCCTTTATTTTTGCACAAAAAATCAATAATATGCAAACCTTAGAGGAAATTTTATCATCAAATAAAACCATCATCATAGATGTTCGTAGCCCCATGGAATTTATAGGCGGCCATGTAGAAGATTCCCGCAATATTCCTTTACAAGAAATCCCCGATTACATAGAGGAACTGAATGCTCTTGATGTACCTATGGTAGTGTGTTGTGCTTCGGGCAATCGTAGTAGGCAAGCACAGTTTTTTTTAATGCAAAATGGGCTAAAAAATATTTATGATGGAGGAAGTTGGATACAAGTAAATCAATTCAAAAATATATCAAAGGTGTCGTAATTTTCTGGGATACCCTGGGATTAATCAGATGCTGTAAATCATCGTTTCGTAAACCAATTTGTAATTAGTAAAAAAATGGAGTGGTTAAAAAAAATATTGGGTTTAAGCCCAAAAGTGGACTTAGGGGCATTAATTGAACAAGGAGCGTTAATTGTAGATGTAAGAACTCCTGCCGAGTATGCTACCGGGCATATTGAGGGGTCTATCAATATCCCTATGGACAAAATCTCAAAATCAATTTCAAAGCTGAAAGACAAACAACCCATCATTACTTGTTGTGCTTCTGGAGCAAGAAGCCGCGCCGCAGAAGGAATACTTAAATCCGCAGGGATAGAGGCAGTCTATAACGGCGGAAGTTGGTACACTGTGGCAAAATACTTCAGTAAGTAAGCCATAATAAATGGTCTGTTTCTCCGAAAAACAAGAAAGCGTCGCGGTTTTAGCCAAATTTGAATAGGAGAATAGTATATGACAAGGTGTCATTTTTTTATTGAACAAACTACATATTCCTACTATTTAAATACTACCCACTAAACGCAAAAAAATTGCTGCAAATACTCGGCGATATGGGGAAAACTTCTTAACTTTGCCCTTATGAATTTTTTTTCGTCTATCTAAAAAAGTAATTGTAAATAAAAATAAATTAGTAAAAAGAAAAACATGACAACAGAAGCAGCATCAAAAATTCTTGAAGTGATACGCACACAAGGTGCAGTAAAAGCAGAGAATGGAGATTTTAATCAGATAGTATTTCGGTATAGTAATGATAGCGATACATTTAGTATGTCCAGAAAATATTGGTCTGAATCCTCTGCGCAAGTGATGTTTGAAGAAAGGACATTTTCCCCTTCAGAATTTCAGGCTTTTATAAGTACTCTATACCCGTCAGAGATAGATTTTACGGCTGATTTCGGGGTGTAGGAATGATACTTTCGAGGAATACTCCCTTGTTTCTTGCCGCCTTACTGATGACGGTAGGGGTTTTGCTTTCCCAGATAGTTCCGATAATAGTTGCGTTGGTTTCTGGGATTATTTTATTGGTGATATTGTGCTTGTATTCTTTTTTTCCAAGTCTATCCTTCCATAAGCATTGGGAGATGGTAGGAGACGGTGCTGTATTGGGACTTAGCTTGCTTTCCGGCTCAATCGTTGCCAATATCCATGAGGCAGGACTCCATAAAAAAAATCCTCCTTTTGTAGCTCCTAACGAAATAAGGTTGATAGGGGAGGTTGTTTCTCAACTAAACCCACACCCTACTTATACTTCTTTCCGATTAAATACCTTTGGGATAATCCATCAAGATTCGTTTATCCCTTTTTCTGTACCGATTCAGTGTAAATTAGATTCAGGCATAGTCGCTGACTTCGGTCGATTTGACACCTTGTATGCAACCGTATTTTTATACCCTCTCAAGACTAAGTACGAACAATATCAACGCTACCTGACACGAAATGGGATTCACTACGGTGCTAAAATCAACAAATATGTAAAAGGAGGACAACATCTTTCCCTATTTGCAAAAGCCGAAAATATCCGCAAAATATTCTCTCTGAAAATTAGGCATTATATTCCCGAAACCGCAATGGCTGGAATCGCCTCTGCAATGTTTCTTGGTGAAAATGATTACCTTCAAGAATCCCTAACCAGTAGCTATGCCGATGCGGGCATTAGCCATATTCTTGCAATTTCGGGCCAGCACATCACCATGATTTTTATGCTACTCAACCTCCTTCTTAATCCACTTACACTACTAAAAAATGGTAAGAAGGGGAAACATTGGCTCATTATAGGCTTGCTCTTGCTTTATATGATATTATGTGGAGCAGCAGCCTCCGTAATAAGAAGCGTTATGATGTTTATTATTATTCTAATTGCTAGAATATTTCGCAAGCAATACCATATTTTAAATTTATTGGGGTTAGCTGCCTTGATACAAATTCTATGGAATCCTTTTGTGATTTACAATCTT
>CAUJFT010000252.1 GCA_963169475.1 Bacteroidota bacterium
ATGTTATCCCCTATCTTTAAATTATGTTTTTTTATTTCCTCCATTGAGGCGTAGCCTATGTTTGAGTTTTGTGTGTAATAAGATATGGTGTCAGGTTTGATTGCATTATAAGGGTTTATTTCAAGTGCTAAATCGCATTGATTGTTACCTACGTCCTCTATATTGATAATTTTAGCAGGATAATTAGTGGTTTTATAAGAGCAGGGTCCCCCAAGAATCGCCTCTTTCCCTTGTTTGTTACAAGTAAATCCCCAAAGGGAGAATATACTTACTACAAAAATTAATCCTTTCAATTCCAAATAATGTCTCATATTCTTTAATTTAATAAAATTTTTATATGTGTTATCCTAATATAAACTCCAACGGTTAAATATTTATCCTATGATAATTTTGAATGGAAAACATTTTAGTTTCTCGGATTGTTCAGAGGGTTTTTGTGATAACCTTGTTTACTAGTAAAGGAATTACGTTTTTATTCCTATATTTATCGTTTATTCTAACCCTTTAATGGGTGTTTTGTGCTATTAAACCAATTGTTTGTTATTTCTTCCTGTACCGTATGATTTTTTACTCTATTCCTAACCAGCAATCATCTCCTCGGGGGTCTGCCCCTCCCTCTAGGCTTCCATCTGGCTTTACCACGATAGCATCTACTCTGCCTGATGTTCCTTTGCGGGCTTCTAATTGGTGTCCTTTGGTTTGTAGTTCATGGATTACTGTCGGGGTAAAGCAATCCTTTTCATACATAATTTTATCTGGCAACCATTGATGGTGGTAACGCGGTAAGGCTACGGCTTCCTGAATAGATAATCCATGTTCAAGTACATTTTGAATAGTCTGAAATACACTAGTGATAATTGTTGAGCCGCCGGGTGTACCTACTACCATTTTAAGTTTTCCGCTTTCTGTGATAATAGTGGGTGTCATAGAGCTTAACATTCTCTTGTCTGGTTGTACGGCATTGGCTTCTGCCCCTACAAGCCCATAGTAATTAGGAACTCCGGGCTTAATTGAAAAGTCGTCCATTTCATTATTCAGCAAAAAACCCGCTTTACCCACTACCACACTACTCCCAAACCCTCCATTAAGAGTAGTCGTTACTGCTACGGCATTTCCTTCTCTGTCAATTACGGATAAGTGAGTGGTTTCGAGTTTTTCGTTGGGTGTCGGATTTCCAGCGAATATTTCTTTAGAGGGAGTTGATTTTTCGGGCTTAAAAGTACTCATTCGCGATTTCATATATTCCTCTGCGATTAACCCTTTGACTGGGACAGGATAAAAATCAGGGTCGCCAAGATGTTTTGCGCGGTCAGCATATACTCTTTTTTCGGCTTCTACGACTAAATGAGTTCGGGCAGCTTGGTGAAGTTCTTCGGGATTTGTGGGGTAAGGAGCTACCGCGTTTAATAATTGTAAGAGGGCAAGTCCTCCACTAGAAGGCGGTCCCATACTAATAATTTCATATTGCTTATATTTTCCAGTAAGGGGTGTGCGCCAGATTGCCTTGTAATTTTTTAAATCTTGATGAGTAATAATTCCTTTCCCTCTTTTCATTTCTTCTATTATCAAACCGGCAGTTTTTCCCTCATAAAATCCGGCTTTACCCCTATCTCTAATTTCTCTGAGCGTTTGTGCTAAATCAGGCTGAATAAAGGTTTCTCCTCTTATAAATGTGTCTTTTTGAGTAAATGCGTTAGGGGCAGTATTTACCCTTTTGAATAAATCCCTTTGGAGATTAAGCATTTCTGCATCTTTGGTAGTAAGGGGGAACCCCTTCTCCGCAAGGCGTATCGCTGGCTCTATTAGCACGGACATTGGCAATTTTCCTAATTTTTCATGGGAAGTAAAAAAACCTGCCACCGCACCCGGTACCCCTGCTGCAAGGTGACCGTTTAAACTCAAATCGGGGATTACATTTTTTAGGCTATCCAGATACATATCTCTAAATGCTAAAGCGGGAGCTTTTTCCCTATAATCAAGCGTGAATACTTTCCCGTCATTTCCCCTATAAACCATAAATCCGCCACCACCAAGATTACCCGCAACGGGAAAGACTACTGCTAAGGCATACTGAACCGCTACTGCTACATCTACAGCATTTCCCCCTTTCTGCAAAATTTCGTACCCCACTAAGGTAGCCTCCGGGTGAGCCGAAACTATCATTCCCTTGTAAGTCTTTCCAGCCACTTCCTGTACGGGGAAACGCTGCGGATTACTGTGTTTGCAAGCACAAATACAAACAATTGACAAACAGAAATATATAACTTTTCTCTTCATTGTATGATTTACCATTTTTTAAAACACCTCGCAAAAGTAAGTTTTTATTTTGTATTTTGGGCATAGAGTAGGAATGCCCCCAATAACTTAACCTATAAAACCTCCACTTTTATTATACCACTTGTACACATTGATAAAAATAGTACTAATTTTGCAGCCGGTATTTTTGAGTTTAGCAAACAGTTTTCAGTTACTTTGGGTTTTATTTTAATTATTTCATAAAATTATTATATCAATAACATTTTTTAGATTATGGCAAAAGTTACAGTTGTAGGAGCCGGAGCAGTTGGCACTACTTGTGCAGATGCACTTGCCCGCAAAGGCTTTTTGAAGGAGGTTGTCTTACTAGATATTAAGGAAGGATTGGCAGAAGGAAAGGCAATGGATATCATGCAGACTTCCGCGCTCTATGGGTTTAATACTGTGGTTACAGGCTCTACTAGCGACTACAGCAAAACCGCAGGTTCTGATGTAGTCGTAATTACGTCTGGACTTCCGCGCAAACCCGGTATGACTCGTGAAGAGTTGATTTCGGTGAATGCGGGTATTGTTAAAACCGTAACGGAGAATATTCTTGCTCATTCCCCTAAAGCATTTATCGTTATGATTTCTAACCCACTAGATACCATGACCTATCTTGCCTATACTCATTTTAAAATGCCTAGAAATCGCATCATCGGAATGGGTGGATTATTAGATAGCTCTCGGTTTAAGTATAACTTATCTCAAGCAATAGGGTGTTCACCGAACGACTTACACGCAAATGTAATCGGAGGACACGGAGATACAACCATGATTCCGCTTCCCCGTTTTTCTACTTTAAATGGGATTCCCGTAACCCGGTTTATAAGCGAAGATAAGATGAAGGAAATCGTATCTGCAACCATGGTGGGAGGAGCTACCTTAACCAAATTACTCGGAACTTCTGCATGGTATGCGCCGGGTGCTGCTGCTGCTCAAGTCGCTGAATCAATCATTCTTGACCAGAAAAAAACCTTTCCTTGTTGTGTAGCACTCAATGGAGAATACGGAATGAAAGATATTTGTATCGGTGTACCCGTTACCTTAGGTAAAAAAGGGGTAGAAAAAATCGTTACCCTACGCCTTAGTAATGAGGAGAAAGAGGCTCTTCAGAAATCTGCTGATGCAGTAAGAAATATGAATGATGTATTAAAAACCTTAGTGTAAGCAACATCAATACATATACAAAACAAAAGAAAGCCCCTTGTACAAGGGGCTTTCTTTTGTTTTTAGAGATTCAAAAAGAACTATTAATTACTCTTTCACTACTTTTGCCACACCGACAAATTTTCCGTCTTTGATAAACTGCACAGAATAAACTCCTGCAGCCCACCCTGATGTAGTAATTTCAAGTCTATTTTTATCCATAATATGCTCATATACAACCTGCCCAAGTGCGTTGTATATAGTTATAATATATTCTTCAACACTTGCATCATCACCGATAATTTTCAAATAATCTTTTACCGGATTTGGTTGAATCGTTACGGGGACGATAAAAGCGCCGCTTCCAATGGAAGATAAGATAACATTTTGAGGAGTAGCACAAGCGGTGCAGCCTTGAGGGTTAGTTACACATACATGGTAACTACCATCAGTAGTTGCGGTATAAGTACTACTTGTTGCGCCTGCAATCACATTCCCATTAAGATACCATTGATTTCCGGCAGGGGCACTAGAGGTGAGTACTCCCGTTGCCGTATTTACCGTGAAATTAGGGGTAGCTG
>CAUJFT010000253.1 GCA_963169475.1 Bacteroidota bacterium
TGAATACAATGTTCGGGTGGTCATTCCTGCTCTAAATAGATGCCGTTTAGATACCATAATAGATTCTAAGGGCTTTGTACATTCAAAGGTTTTTAATTTAAATATTTTTTTATTTGAAAGTGTACCTTGTTTATTCCGAAAATAAATGAGGTAATCAATCGCAATAGATTTGGGAGATTCGGAGGTAATCGTAAAAGAAAAAGTGAGGCTCTCTCCTATTTTCAAAAAAGGCGAGTTCTGTAAATCAGTTAATTTTATTCCTTCGCTATTCCCAAAACCCAATACCTTTAAGGCTTCTTGATTTCCGGTTTTGACTAAAGTCCTCAAAGCGTGTTTCATAATATACTTCATCTCGTCAATATTTTGTAGTCCAGATAGACCCCATACGTTCAAGGTTTGCAGTACTAAATTGGGGTTTTTTTTGGAAATATCATTCAAGTGATTGGCTACACTTCGTGTAACAAAACGCGTCTTATCTGTATAAAGTCGGGATAGGACTATCAGAGATTGCTTCGGTTCAAGGGATATTTTGCTAGCCCAAGGCAGAGAGGGTCTAGTACCTTCACTGCATAATCTCCTGACATGATAATTAGGGCTTTCTGTCCAACACAGAATTGTAGCAAACGTTTCTTCAGGAAAGGCATTGAGAAAATCGCGAATCGCATATTCAGCGGAAAAGCGTTGAGTAATTAAATATAACCCTTGTAGAGAAAACGAAAGATATTCAGGATTGCAGCCATAATTGGCAATAAAATCGCTATACGAAGCATAGATAAAATCTCCAAAATCATTATCTGTAAGGGTTTCGTCTAAGGGTTTGGGCAATGATTTCAACAAGATATTTACTGCTTGGCGGTAGTCAAGAGGTAAAAACTCATGAAGGCACTTTCTAATATGAGAGATTCGTGCTTTTAATTCTAAGTACGGAAACGCGGCTAATACCGCTTTTTCAAACGCTAAGGTTTCAAATTCCGGATAAACACTCTGGATTTCGGTGGCGATTTTCTTGATTTTTTGCTCGTTAAAAAGATGGTCTTTTAATGAAAATTTTTCACTCATTTCCTATAATTACTTGATATTGTTTAGTGCAGTAAGGAAAGTATTAGCGTATTTTATGAATTTTCCATGAGAAAAGAGACAAACTTTTGAAGTGCGATAGCCCTATGAGATATTTTGTTTTTAGCTTCTTGGCTCATTTCTGCAAAAGTAAGTATTTGGTTTTCGGGCTTAAAGATTGGGTCATATCCAAATCCTCCATTTCCTTGAGGAGCAAGCGTGATTTCTCCTTTTACTTCTCCTTCAAAACAAAAGAGGTCTTTCCCATCATAATAGGCTATTATCGTAACAAAACGGGCATTTCGGTCTGGCTTTCCCCTCAAATTTTTAAGCAATAATTGCATATTATCTATGGGATTGCATTGATATCCTGCATATCGGGCAGAATATACGCCGGGTTCTCCCCCAAGTGAATTTACTTCAAGTCCTGTATCATCTGCAAAACAGGGGATTCCTGTATGTGTATAAAAAGCCTTCGCTTTGAGAATAGCGTTCCCTGCAAGGGTGTCTTCCGTTTCCTCCACCTCAAATGGAGAAAAATCCATATAGCTTAATATTTCAAATTTACTACCACAAACTTCCTTGATTTCGCGAAGTTTGCCCGCGTTATTAGTACCAAAAAACAATCGTTTTATCATGGAGAATGCTATTTCTTTGAGTTCCCTTAATCTAACAAGGGTGTGATAGAGTAGTAATGGTACTCTCATTGCCCTTCTTTCCACAAAGATAAAGACTTTGGCAAATACAAAGAAAAAAAGCAAGTAATTTTTTACCTATAAAAGAAATGCTATCAAGGATGGAGGGATTGTTATTTTGTTAGGGTTTTATGAATCCACCGAAAAAACTTTGGTAATCCTCCTATAATCTCTATATTTGTACCAAAATTATTCAGAGTATGGCGAATCGTGATATTATTTTTGACATTATTGATAAGGAGCTATATAGGCAAGAGACCGGTATTGAGCTGATAGCTTCTGAGAATTTCGTGAGCAAAGAGGTAATGAGTGCGGCAGGAAGCTGCCTAACAAACAAGTATGCCGAAGGCTATCCAGGTAAGCGATATTACGGCGGGTGTCAGTTTGTAGATGAAGCAGAAGATGAAACGCGAAACCGTGCCAAGAAGCTTTTTGGGGCAGTGTGGGTAAACGTGCAGCCTCATTCAGGGGCGCAGGCAAATGCGGCGGTAATGCTTGCTTGCCTTAAAGCAGGAGATACAATTTTAGGCTTTGACCTTTCGCATGGCGGGCATCTCACTCACGGCTCTCCCGTAAATTTTTCAGGGAAATTATATCGCGCTTGCTTTTATGGGGTAACGCCAGATAGCCATCAAGTAGATTATGGGCAGCTTAGAGAAGTTGCCCGCAAAGAGAAACCTAAAATGATTATTGCCGGAGCCAGTAACTACTCACGGGATTGGGATTATAAGATATTTCGTGAAGTTGCGGACGAAGTAGGCGCGATATTGCTTGCGGATATTTCTCACCCTGCCGGATTGATTGCTACCGGCTTGTTAAATGACCCTATGGAATGTTGTCATATTGTTACTACTACCACCCATAAAACCCTTAGAGGACCAAGAGGAGGCATGATTATGATGGGTAAAGATTTTGATAATCCTATGGGGTTAATGTTTAAGGATAAAGTAAGAAAAATGAGTTCGGTATTAGATGGAGCGGTGTTTCCGGGAACACAGGGAGGACCCCTCATGCACACAATTGCCGCCAAAGGAATAGCATTTGGAGAAGCACTCCTCCCCGAATTTAAAGAATATTGTATTCAAGTCAAGAAAAACGCACAAACACTTGCCGCCTCACTAATGGATAGGGGATATGGGGTAGTCTCCGGAGGAACCGATAACCATTTATTTTCTATTGACCTTCGTTCAAAAGGACTTACTGGTAAACTTGCAGAAGAAACCTTAGGCAAGGTAGAAATTACGGTAAATAAAAATA
>CAUJFT010000254.1 GCA_963169475.1 Bacteroidota bacterium
TGGGTTGTGTATGTACAAACGGCTGGAAGGCGCAAGGAGTAACCGGTAGCCCTAACCCTACGGGCGACCCTTTTGATGTGGACTATGTAGCTCACGAAATGGGACACCAATTTGGGGGGAATCACACCTTTAATGCAAATACTGGCTCTTGTAGTGGTAATCGCGTAGGGTCTTCGGCTTACGAACCGGGGAGCGGCTCTACCATTATGGCTTATGCAGGAATTTGTGATGCGAATGATATTCAAAATAATAGTGATGCGTATTTTAATACACGGTCTTTTGATGAAATCGTAACTTTCCTCACTACTATGGGGGGGAATAGCTGCCCGGTTACTACTCCGACCAATAATCAGGCACCTCAAGTTACGCTACCTGCCGTTACTACCTACACTATCCCTGCCAAAACTCCTTTTAAACTATCAGCAACCGCCATAGACCCTGATAATGACCCCGTTACTTACTGCTGGGAGCAAATAGATACCGGACCTGCGGGGGCATGGAATACTCCTACAGGAAATGCACCCTTATTCAGAAGTTATACTCCCGTTATAAATTCGGAAAGAATGTTCCCCCAAAGGGCTACTATTTTACTTGGAAATCAGCTAAGTTTAGGAGAAATATTACCCACTTATGCCCGAACTATGAAATTCCGTTGTACAGCGCGGGATAATAAGTCGGGTGGCGGGGGAATAAGCTATCATGATACTCCGATTACACTTGAGGTAGTCGCTACAGCAAACCCTTTTAGGGTAAATACCGGAAATGTATCGGGACTTCAGTGGATTGGAGCTTCTATGAGAACGATTACATGGGACGTGGTGGGTACAGACCAACCGCCGGTAAATACTCCCTTCGTTAATATTTACTTGTCTTTAGATGGTGGACTGACTTTTCCTCATACGTTGGCTTCTTCTACGCCTAATGATGGGTCCGAGCAATTGTATATCCCGAATATTAGTACAACCAAAGCCCGAATCATGATAGAAGGAGAAGGAAATGTATTCTTTGATATTAACGACAAAGACTTTAGTATTTTGATTAATGCGGTATCCATAGCAACAAATTCACCCAACGCACAGATAGAGGTATATCCTAATCCCGGGCAAGGGCTTTATACGCTCCGTTTTCCGGAAATGACAGGAGACGAAGTAAGAGGGGAGGTTACTGACCTTGCAGGAAGAGTTATTCTCCCTGAAATAAACATTAGAGAAACGGAGACAAGTATTGATTTAAGAGGATTTACCGCAGGTATTTATTTGATTAGAATACAAACAGAAACGGGAAGTGTAATTAGAAAACTCGTCAAGGAATAAAACAAGAAACAGAAGCCCTCATTCCTCTTTTAAAATAAGGTGGGCTTGTCTAAACCGATTGTTACTATTCAAACGCAAGCAAGTTGTATATCATTTATCGCGGGTGATTTGCTCTACAAACGATAATACCCGTTTGGCTCTTATGGCTCATCAAATAATCCGATAAGGGTTGGGAAGAAACTACCACTTTCTTTTCGTCTGAAGACGCGTGTAAAAGGTGGATTCGTCCTTTCCTTTTTATTGCGAACCCCTCATGGGCAATGTCTAATCCTTTGACGGAAGTGGTAATTCCGATAATGTCTCCTTCTTGAATATTCGCTTCTATTGTTTTTATCTCTGCTTTGGGGACATACTTCATGGGGGGACGTTTGTTCATTTCTTTCTCTACAAGGCGTGTTTTTTCGACTGTTTCCGGGCTTTTAGCAAGCTGCTTATAAAGGCTCGGGTTTTCACTCATAAAATTTACGGTTTTTAAATACGGAACGCCATTAAGTTCTTCTGTTACATTTTGAAGGATTCCGTTTTGAGTATTCTCATACATCCAATCCGAAAAATAGTGAATTCTGGAAGCATATCCGTCTATCTGTCCGTTACGATAGCGAAGTTTTTGTAGCATTTCTGCAAAGTGGTCATATTGTTGTTTGTCTCTCACAGAAACAATTGCCATCGCTAATACAGATTCTACAAAGGTAGCGCAATCAAATTTATCAAGATTAACGACAAGTTGTTCCGTTTCATTTTCCTCCAAAGTATGTGCGACATAGGGAACGTTTAGAAAGGAAATCCCATACTCTACAATACAATCTTGTACCGAAGCAGTCTGGCACAATTCTATTTTGCTTTTGAAAATTTTTTCCTGCTCTCGGTTATGAGAATGAATAAAAAAATACGTTCCGACAACCGAAAACATCGTAAACAGAATTATTTTTTTGTATGGCAATAGGCTAATCATTTATTTATTATTTATTTTTTAACGCAAATGATGTACTAACCCTTAGAGATTTAAGCCCTCCTTCCATTACTAATAAACATCTCCTCCTTAGTATAAGTATCAAGTCGAATTTGTCTTGTATTAAATTTAGCCTAAAACAAGCGTTAAACAATTGATTACCAGTAATAATTTCAATTTATACAATATAAACTAATTATGCGCAGGTACTTAATTAGAATTGATTCATATTAATCGTTTCAATTCGGGTAATCTTCCATTCTCCTCTTTTATTAGAAAGATGAAAGTATTGTTCATAGTTTCCATTTTTATTATAGGGGTCTTCTGCATAGTAATACGCATATATTTTTGCTGCCGCGTTAGAAACATTTTCAACCCTTAGTTTTTTCGTTTCAACCTTTACAATGCCGCCATAGGCATTGACAGAGCTGAAATTATTATAATTTTTAAAACTTTTAAGACTAGGCATATCGCACTTTTCATAAGCACTTACAAACTGCTGGTTTCCCAGATTCCTAAGAAACTGCCCAACAAAAACATCGGGAGAGGTGGTAGGCTCTGGATATACTTTGCTTTCTTCTAGGGGAGGAGCAGGGTTAGCGGTTGTTTCTGATTGTTCTCTAAGCATACCTATATTGGCTTTTTCCTCTTCGAGTTCTTTTTTTTGTTTTTCGATGTCCTCTTTTTCTTTTTTTAGAATTTCTTGTTCTTTTAATTTAAGGTATTCCTCTTTATCGGCGAGGTCTCTTTGTTGTTTGTTGTCTAATAAGTAACAAGAAGATAATCCTAAAATGCAGATAAGTAAAAATAAATAGTTTTTCATGGAAATGTTAATAATAAAAGTGATACATAAAACAAAAATACACTTTTCTTAATAAAATTACTCTTTTTTTATACTAGTAATTATTTTTTAATCCATATTAGCCAGAAGTCTTTCCAAGGTCATTTCATCGGAAACAAGCACCTCTCTTGCTTTACTTCCGGAGTGATTGCCCACGATTCCGGCTTTTTCGAGTTGGTCTATAATCCTACCCGCCCTTGCATACCCTAGTTTTAATTTTCTTTGAATGAGGGAAGCAGAACCCAATTGATATCTTACTACTACCCTTGCAGCTTCCTCAAACATTTCATCTCTATCTCCGACTTCTATAATTTCTTGGTCGTTCTTAGTATCTACTACAGGCTCCGGTAAGAAGTAGGGTTCGGTATATCCTCTTTGTTTAGAGATAAACTCTACCACCTTTTCGACTTCAACCGTGTCAATGAAGGCATTTTGAATCCGAATGACATCATTTCCGGTGGATAATAAAAGGTCTCCCCTTCCTATAAGTTGGTCTGCACCGTTAGCGTCCAAAATCGTTCGGGAATCTACCTTAGAAATTACCCGATAAGACATACGGGCGGGAAAGTTTGCTTTAATAATTCCGGTTATTACATTGACAGAAGGGCGTTGGGTTGCTACGACAAGATGAATGCCGACCGCTCTTGCAAGTTGTGCAAGCCGCGCGATGGGGGTTTCGACCTCTTTTCCGGAAACCATCATTAAGTCAGCAAGTTCATCTATCACTAACACAATATAGGGCAGGAATCGGTGTCCTTTTCTGGGATTAAGTCTTCGGTTAATGAACTTTTCATTATACTCTTTTAGGTTTCTGACTTTTGCTGCCTTTAACATATTGTAGCGATTATCCATTTCTACACAAAGACTATTTAGTACTGCTACGGCATCTCTTGAGTCTGTGATAGTAGGCTCGACTTGTTCGGGCATTACCGCCATAAAGTGGTGTAACAGAGGTTGGTATAGGTTTAGTTCTACCTTTTTGGGGTCAATTAGCACAAACTTTACCTCGGCAGGGTGTTTACGGTACAATAATGAGGTAATAATTGTATTGATGCCCACTGATTTTCCTTGCCCGGTAGAGCCAGCCATGAGTAGGTGAGGCAATTTATTAAGGTCCACAATATATACCTCATTAGAGATAGTTCTACCAATCACAATAGGGAGTTCTGCCTTAGAAGTAAGGTATTTTTCTGTTGATAGCACACTTCTTAAAGAAACAACCTCTGGATTAGAGTTTGGAATCTCTATTCCGATTGTACCTTTTCCGGGCATAGGAGCGATGATACGAATCCCCAAAGCAGCAAGGTTAAGAGCAATATCATCTTCTAAATTTCGGATTTTCGAGATACGCACCCCTGCCGCTGGAATAATCTCATAGAGTGTTACCGTAGGTCCAATTGTAGCCTTTATACTTTGTATTTCGATTCCGAAGTCTTTGAGGGCTTTTACGATTTTGTTTTTATTATCCTCCAACTCTGCACGATTTACCTCTCGTCCTTTTCCTGAGCCGTGGTCTTCAAGTAGCTCAAAAACAGGGTGTTGATAATCATGGAGTTCTTTGGTTGGGTCAAATAACTCCCACTCTATCATTTCTTCGGGGTTTTCTATCTCCTCATCTTCTTCATTGAGAATTTTTTCTACAAACTCCTCTCCCGAAGCCGTGATTACTCTTTCGACATTGTCCTCTCCTAATTTTTCTCTTGATACAATTTCTGGAACTTCTTCTATCTTGATTTCGGGGTCTCCTTCTGCGATTTCCAAGATTAGCTGCCCGTTTTCTTCGGCTTTAGGTGGAATAACGGGGGGCGGAGTATTTTTATTTCTTACATGAAAAACGACTTCTTTGGGGCTTTCTTTTTCTTCCTTAGGAGGAGGGGGTGTTTGTTTGTCTTTTACGGGCTGGTTTACGGGGTTTTGTTTCTTAGATTCTGTATCCTTTTCGGTGCTTTCTTTATCAGGCGCGAGGCGCGATTTCACGGAGGCTAACGCTTGAGAAAATAAGTTCCCTTGTTTTTCACGAATCGTATTCTTTGCATTAATCACCGTTTTAGATGCCGGAGGGATTACTGTCTTGGATACCCCCTTGACTGTGCCAGAGACTAATCGCCACGCATTCTCTGCTTGACCTATGTAAACCAGAAAGATAACCAATCCGAAGAACAACAAAATTCCCATTCCGGCTTTTCCCACGAATGAAAAAAACGTAAGGTTTAACCAATTTCCAACCCCCCCACCCCATAATAAATTCGGTTCATTAGGGGAGTTATATAAAATTGTCCAAAATCCAAGAAAAGCAGAACCCCAAATTAAAATAAAAAAAGTGTATTTAAATATCCTTCTTAACCAATCATAAAATTGATTTTCAAGCATGGCAAGCCCCCATACTATCCCATAAAGGGGTAATATAAATGACAAAACACCAAATCCTTTATTGACAAGTAACTCTGCCATTTTTGCTCCAAAATATCCTAACCAATTTTGTGAATCCGCCGCAGAGGCTACTCCGTCCTCTACAACAGATTGGTCAGAAGTTCCCGTAAAAAAATAAGAGACAAAAGACACCAAAGAGAAGATACAAAATAAAATGAGCAAAAGCGCAAATACTTTCCATGTCCTTACCCGTGCCACAGGATCGGTCATCATTCTGTCTATTCCTTTAAATATTAGGGACAATAAACCCTCGTTTTTTGTAGGTCTTGCACGTTTAGCCACAATCTATATCTCTTATTTAGATAATTATATTAGCAATTTGAGTGCAAATATAATAATTTTATCGTAAATATTTAGATATAAAATTAATACTAAAAACTATTTACCATGATTAATACCCAATATCTTAACTGACAACTATTTTCTTAGCTTTTTCTTCACTCGTACTTAAATAAAAAAACAGCGAACATCTTTTATAGATATTCACTGTTTTATTGAAGATTTAAGGAGTACTATCGCATCAAAGTAATTTCCCCGTTATATATCTTCTGTCCAATTTTTAGGCTATAAAAATACACTCCATTTGAAGCAGGTTTACCATTTTTCAAAGTACCCTTCCATTCGCCCGGAGGGGTATTCGCTTCAAATATTTTTACGCCCCATCTGTCGTATATAGACACATAAAAATCCTCTGTCCCGTAATATTGAACTTGCCATGTATCATAGAACCCGTCGCCATTAGGAGTAAATACATTGGGGACAAATATGCCAGGGTCAAGTACAGTAAAAGGCGTTTGGCTTACATGGCTTACACACCCGTTCTCGTTAGTAACCGTTAATGTAACGGTATATTTTCCGGGTATCGTATAAACATGATGAGGATTCTTCTCTGTAGAGAAACCTCCATCTCCAAAATCCCAGAACCAGCTTGTCCCATTTACAGAATTATCTGTAAAGGTAATCCCAGAAGGAATATAGATTGCAGAATCTACCACAGGATTAGAAGTAAAGGCGGCAAAAGATGTATCGTGTACCACAACCTGTCCCGTAGAAACCGTTACGACACAACCATTTGCTCCGGTTACTGTAAGCGAAGGAGTATAAGTACCAACGGTATAAGTATGAATGGAAGAGGGGGTATTCTCAACGGGGCTTCCGTCTCCAAAATCCCATACATAAGACAACTCGTTTTCGGACTCCTCATAGAAAGCTACAGTAAGTGGAGCGCAACCCGAAAGATTTGTTGCAGCATAGTTTGCGTCAGGAGTAGGAAGTACATTAACCGTTATCGTATCTCTTCCAATACATCCGGATTCTAAAACATTCAAGATATAAGTGGTAGTAGTATCCACCATTACAATAGGATTCTGTACAGTACTATCACTAAGCCCGATAGAAGGAGTCCATAGATAATTAGCCCCCCCTACTCCTCCATTTGCATGGAGAATGGTAGTTTCATTTGCACATATCACCGTATTATCCGCCGTTGCTTGTGTGTTTACTACCGGATTTACCCATATTGTAATGCTATCTGTCGTAGGGCAAGAACCTCCTACAGTAGTACTCACGGTATAAGTAGTGGTTTGTGTAGGATAAACCCATGTATTACTTGTATTAGGATTACTTAGGCTTAGGGTAGGTGTCCACGTGTAGAACACAGGACCTCCGGGAAGTGTCCCCGTAAAAGTATGTGTAGCATGTAGCAACACAGAATCGCCCGCACAAATGAGGGAGTCGGGTTCGGTAATAGAGACAATCGCCGTAGGCTTGACGGTTACCAATATGGAATCAACAAACCCCATACAATTTGCGGTACCTGCTGAAAGATAATACATAGTAGTAGTAGCCGGAGTAGCAATAGGGGTGGCAGACCCAGGATTATCTAATCCTACTGCCGGAGACCATTGATATAAATACGTGAGTCCACTAGGGTCTCCATCTGCTGTCCCATTCAGCGCAATAGGTTCTCCTTGGCAAATATCAGCCACAGTAGGTTCAATCGAAGTAGTGGGTAAGGTAAACACCCTTATCGTAACCGTATCCGAACCGGAACAGCCATTAGAGGTTGCCGTGAGTGTATAGGTTTGAGTAAAGAATGGTGCAACCATCGTAGTTGGGTTATTTACCTGATTGATATTGGCTTGGGGGGTATTCGGTGTCCATTCATATGCATACAAAGGACCTGCTCCAGAAGCATAGCCTTGCATTTGATGCGAAGCTCCGTAGCAAATTTCAGCGTATGCTCCGGCTTCTACTGTTGGCACGGGATTTACCGTAACGACTGCCGTGCTTAATGTATCTAACGTATTAACTATACTCGTACACCCATTCCCTGCTGTGATAATCAGGGTAAAAATCGCATTTTGGGCAGGGTTCACATAAGGATTTAGCGTGGTATCTTGTCCAAATCCAAACCCACAATTAGGAGCTGCGCTACATATCCAACTATAACTATAAGGACCGGGTGCCTGATTCGTAGAAGCAAGTCCTCCATTTAAATAAGTACCAAAAGCACCAGGCGCGCTGCATATAAATCTATCTGGACCCGCATCAGCAATAGGCTTAGGAAGAATTGTTACTACGGCAGAATCTACTCCACTGATACACCCTGCGGCATCCATCACTTGGAAATAATAGGTCATTGGGCTAACGCCGGGATTTACTTGAGGGGTAAGCGAATTTACGGAATCTATTCCACAAAGAAGGGGGTTATTACACCACCATGAATAAAAGTAAGGCGTAGTACCTGTACCCGAAGTTACTATTCCGTGTAGTTCAACAGGTCCTTCTCCCTCGCAAAAACTCTCATCTGTTCCCGCGCTTACGGCAAGTCCTGGCGAAACGAATATTTGCTGATACATCGTATCTTTACACCCGAGATTATCTACAATCAAGGATACATTGTGATAACCCGGCTGATTAAACTGCACACACCCGGGATTGGGGAGGGTACTAATTTGGGGCGCACCAGACGGGAAGAACCATTGATAAGACTGCTGATTTGACACTGGTACACCTGTATAGGTGAAAGTAATACACCCTCCTAAACAAGCCGCTGTAGAACTTGCTGAGAAGTTAGCATTAGGCTTGGGTATCACATCAAAGCTTACGGTAGCGGGGGTACTGATACAGCCATTTTGTAACACATACAAAGTTACATCTTTTGGACCGGGGTTTACATACACAATACCGGAAGGAGTAGGGGTTCCGTTCATTCCCGGAGGAGTTGCTCCATTCCCAAAATCCCAAGAATAAGTAGTGGCACCGGGAGTGCCGGTATAAACAAATGAGAAATTATTACCGGGGAAACATTGGTCTGGAACAGGCGCAATACTTGCTACTGGCTGAGGTAGTACATTTACGACTTGACAAACCGTAGGAGAAGAACACCCATTTTCTATCACTGTAAGACAAATCTGGTGGGTATTTTGGCTGCTTGGTGTTGTCCATGACAAAGTATAAGGACCAAAACCTGAACCACTAATCCAGACTGCATCTCCAAAATCCCAGCTATAAGTAGCCAAAGGAGAAGCCATACCGGTATATACTACCTGATTTGCAGCATTCACACAAATATTAGAGGGTATAGAGAAAGTGCTATTGGGTACATCATAAATAGTTACCGTTTGGTCGGTAGTATTAGAGATACAACCACCACTATTAATACTTAGGCTCACCAGATAAGTACCCGATTGTGGATATTGGATTGTATAAGGGCCTGCTCCGGTTCCAGATATTATCGTTCCCCCTCCAAAATTCCAGACATAACCTGCATTTGCGGGGGCATTTCCTGTATAGGTTACGGTTATATTCTGACCACTACACACCGGACTGTTTGTCATAAATGTGCTTGTAGGGGTAGGTTGAATAAAAATATTCTCTACAATAGGAGCCGACTGGCAGTTTCCGTTTGTTACTTGAAGAGATATCGTCTGCGCACCGGTGTTGGTCCATTGGAGGCTTTGGCTAGGCGCACCTTGAACTCCTCCTACTGCATTATTAAACGTCCAGTTATAAGTACCATTTAGGAGAGGAGAACCGGCATAAGCTACATTTACAATCTGTCCGACACAAGCAGTATCTAACATATTGACCCCCGCCACGGGATTCGGGACAAAGGAAACGGTAACAGTATCCGAAGCCGAACATCCAAGTACATCAGTAGCAGTTTGTACATATTGTTGGTTTACAATTACATTGGAGCCGGGAGGGAGAGTTTGGGTAGCCGTAGGATTTGAAACAACGGTACTACTCAATCCCGTGGGAGGAGACCAAGCATAAGAAACACCTGGGACTGGGGCTAGCCCGATACC
>CAUJFT010000255.1 GCA_963169475.1 Bacteroidota bacterium
TAAAGCCTCATTGGTACCGAAAAATAGTCCTTTCCTCGAAGAAAGTTTGCATCACTCTACAGGTGTA
Source organism: Bacteroidota bacterium (assembly GCA_963169475.1). Taxonomy (GTDB): domain Bacteria; phylum Bacteroidota; class Bacteroidia; order J057; family J057; genus JAAFHL01. Next base: position 68 of record CAUJFT010000255.1, read on the forward strand.
GTATAAATTCTGATAAATTAATTTTTGTATAATTCATCGTTTTAAATAACAAAACATTCATGGACGCTCAAACGCTGATATCCCTCATCAAATTTTTGGTTCCGCTTGTGCTTGCACTTGCAGCCTATAATACCTACGTGGTATTTAAGCTCAAAGGCGTGGACCCTTTTGGAAATTGGGACAGAAATAAAATAAACGGGACATTGCTCCTCCTTTTCTTTATTATTGGTTCAGGCCTCGCTGCTTGGTCAACCGCAATGTATAAAGATTTATATATCCTTATTTACAACCCCGCTTCAGACCTCGGTGTGCCTATTGATAGTATGTTCTGGACCACTGCAATTTTGACTACCGTTGCCGCATTCATTACCAATGCAGCTTTGTTCTACTTCGCCTTTGCTTATAGTGGGTCAGAAACTAAAAAGGCTTTGTATTATCCTGAAAACAATAAGTTAGAAATCTTGTGGACCATAATCCCCGCAGTAGTATTGACCATCCTCATTGCGTCTGGAATTTCAACATGGGTAAAAGCCACAGGTCCTTCCCCCGAAAATGCAAGGGAAATTGAACTGACAGGAAAGCAGTTTGAGTGGATGATTCGCTATCCGGGTAAAGATGCTAAGTTTGGAAGAATTACTTGGGACTCTATTAATGATGCAAGTGGAAATACCTACGGGTATCATTTCTCCGACCCAAATTCTCGCGATGACTTTAACCCTCAAGAGATACATCTTCAAGTAGGAATCCCCGTGAAGGTAAATATTCGCGCTCGCGATGTGTTGCATAGTGCCACCTTGCCCCACTTCCGTATGAAAATGGATGCGGTTCCCGGTATGAATACCAGCTTTTGGTTTACCCCAACGATTACCACAGATTCTATGCGCCTTATCAAAGGAAATCCTAAGTTTAATTATGAGCTAGCCTGTCAGGAAATTTGTGGAGGAGGTCATTGGAATATGAGAAGAGTAGTCGTAATAGATACTAAGCAACAATATGATGAATGGGTGAGGAGTCAAAAGCCAACCTATCTCGAAATGGCCATCTCTAAGAAAGCAGTAGCTATTACCGCTGCCCCTACTGAATCAGCAGAAGGGGGAGAAGCCAAGCCTGCCGATACCGAAAAAGCAGCTCCAGCAACGCCTACAGCAGAAGCGGTAAAGACAACCGCTCCCGCCGCTGATACGAAAAAGACCACCCCTGTTGAGCCTAAAAAAGCCGTTGATGCAAAAAAGGCAACCCCGGCTGAAGCCAAAAAAGCTGCCCCTGCTGATACTAAAAAAGCAGCCGAAACCAAGAAGCCAGCAGAACCTGTAAAAACATCTGAAAAGAAAACTAAATAATCCTTAAAACAATATTAATTTTTACATATATGTCCGATAATATAGCCCTTCACGACGTAGCGCATCATGGTGAGCATCATCATCACAGCGAGTATGTAAAGCATGATGACCATCATCATCATGAAGAAAATTTTATCACAAAGTATATTTTCTCACAAGACCATAAAATGATTGCCAAGCAATTTCTGCTTACAGGGATTTTTATGGCAATTGTGGGGATTACACTTTCGTTATTATTCCGCCTTCAGCTTGCTTTTCCTAATACGGCAATGCCTTTTTTAGAGTCAATACTTGGCAAATGGGCGCCGGGTGGGAAATTAGACCCTAATTTTTACCTTGCATTAGTAACGATGCACGGTACAATTATTGTATTTTTTGTACTTACTGCCGGACTGAGTGGTACATTCAGTAACTTTCTCATTCCGCTTCAAATAGGAGCGCGTGATATGGCATCGGGGTTCATGAATATGCTCTCCTATTGGTTCTTTTTCCTTTCGTCTTTCTTAATGATAATCTCCCTCTTCATCGAAACAGGTCCTGCTTCTGGTGGTTGGGTGATTTATCCTCCCCTAAGTGCTTTGCCTCAAGCAATGCCCGGTTCTGGTCTTGGAATGACGCTCTGGCTTGTTGCTATGGCATTATTTATTGCGTCTTCTCTACTTGGAGGGATTAACTATATTACTACTGTACTTAACCTAAGAACAAAAGGAATGTCAATGGATAGGCTACCGCTTACTGTTTGGTCATTCTTTATTACTGCAATCATTGGGGTGCTTTCATTCCCCGTACTTTTGGCTTGCGCACTGTTGCTAATCTTTGACCGCTCTTTTGGAACAAGTTTTTATCTTTCAGATATTTTTATTGGCGGTGAGCTTCTCCACTATAAAGGCGGAAGCCCAATCCTATTCCAGCATTTATTCTGGTTCTTAGGACATCCGGAAGTATATATTATTATCCTCCCCGCACTCGGAATTTCTTCAGAGGTAATTTCTACTAGCTCTCGTAAGCCAATCTTTGGATATAAAGCGATGATTCTTTCTATGGTGGGAATTATGGCACTTTCTTTTATTGTTTGGGCGCATCACATGTTTGTAACAGGAATGAATCCCTTCTTAGGAACTATTTTCATGTTGTTTACTTTGTTGATTGCGATACCTTCTGCGGTAAAAGGTTTTAATTATATTGCCACAATGTGGAAGGGGAACATTCAATTTACTCCCGCAATGCTTTTTGCGGTAGGGCTAGTTTCGTTGTTTATCACCGGTGGAGTAACAGGAATTTATCTCGGAAATGCGGCAGTAGATATTCCTTTGCATGATACGTATTTTGTAACGGCACATTTCCACTTAGTAATGGGTAGTGCTGCCGCCTTCGGATTGTTTGCGGGGGTATATCATTGGTTCCCTAAAATGTTTGGGCGTATGATGAGTAATAAATTAGGTTATATACACTTCTGGGGAACCCTTATTGGCGTTTATGGGGTATTTTTCCCTATGCACTACATGGGCTTTGCTGGTATGCCAAGAAGATATTATTCTCAAGATGCCTTTGATTTTACACAAGGTTTTGAGAACCTGAATGTGTTTATTACTGCAATGGCTTTCTTCTCCGCTATCTCTCAACTCTTTTTCTTATTTAACTTTTTTAGGAGTATTTTCTTCGGAGAAAAAGCTCCGGCTAACCCTTGGAAATCTAACACTATTGAATGGACTACTCCCCGACTTCCAGGACATGGCAATTGGCCCGGTGAGATTCCTACGGTATATCGTTGGCCTTACGACTACAATAAACCCGGAGTGAAGGAAGATTATCTACCTCAACATATTCACCCGAACGATGTTGTATTGGAAGAGGGCTTTAATCGCGAGGATTTTAAAGAGCATGAGCATTCTCATTAATAGCTAGATGCCTATAAATATGCCTGAGTAATAAAAGAGGCTGTCCAAATCTACTTTTTTGGACAGCCTCTTTTTGTTAAGAGTATCTAAAAATTTTATGTTGATTATAGGAAAAACACAATTGTTTTGGTTGTTTTTATGGTGATAATTAATGATTTCTTGTCCTTGAATACGATTGTTTTGCCTACGTATAGTAGTGAGTATATCAAGTCTGATTGAAGATAAAATTGGTGCGGATAAAAAAAGTATGAATTATTCCATTAATGTCAAAAAAAGAAACTGCCTGCAACAAGATATTGCCAAAAGTGGGGGTAAACGACTTCAATTGAGTATTTGTAAGTATGAGTGAGTAAAAAACGAATACAATGTTTTTTTTAGGTAAATATTTGACAATCAATAATGTTATCTAATTTTATTTTCTTAATTTTTTACCGACAAGTACTTATTTTGATTTTTAGCGACATCACTAACGCGCTAATCATTGCCAAAAAAATAAGGAAAAGCCTCCCAAATACTTCTGTAAGTCCCATAAAAACACTTCGTTCTTACCCGCAAATAAACTGCTGTAAAATACTCGTGGGCAAAAGAATAATGTTCAAAGCCTAAGACCAGTTGTAGTCAATCATAAGACGAAATTCCCAATAATTTCTCCCATTTTACTTTACTTTCATTACCCACTTTCCAGTGGACTTCTGATTAGAATAAATGGAGATAAAATAGTTTCCGGTGGGTAAATCTGCCGTATCTATCCGGATTAGATGAAGCCCGTTTTCTCTATTCCCGACCGGGATATTTTTTATTGTTCGACCGTTTACATCAGACAGACGAATTTCTATGGTTGCAGGCTTCTGAATATGATACTCTACGATAAAATTAGCTGTAAAAGGATTAGGGTAGCTTGCTAATAAGGCAATGTTATTTGGCTCTGTGGGAGTGATTGCGGTTAGGATTTCAAAGCCAGTAGCCATAGGTGCTTGAATCTGATTGATGATTGAAGATGGAGTGCTTGGAGTATTTGCCTGACGAAGAAAACGCTCCTGATGATTGACGTACCAACCTTCTCCTTGTATCTCTGTGTAGGCGGTGTCTGTAACGGAAGATACATACTGCCAGTCCCCTTGTGTTCGCTGGCGATTTACGTCCAAGATTACATATCCGTGTTGGCTTAAATCTGCATATTTAATATGGTCATTTGCGGCTTGTATTACGCTTAATGGCATACTAATAGGGGAGTTCGTGGACGTAATACTAGTAGTTACAAACTCAACTCCTACGGAATTGGCACCAGTTTGGGGGTCATAGTCATTATTGTAAGGCAAATCATTTGCCCAGGAGGAGTGAATGTCGCCGGTAAGAACCACGAAATTTTCAATATTATTATTTAGTACATAATTCCAAATTTTTTGCCTTTCGGCGGGATAGCCGTCCCATTGGTCTTGATTGACGGGGAGTCCGAATACCTTTAAGGGGGCCATCATCACCTGCTGGCCTATTAATTGCCATTGCGCTCCGTTTGAAATCAATTCATTTTTGAACCATTGTAGCTGCGCTGCCCCTAAAACTGTGCGGGTGGTATCGTTATTTGTAGTAGAACTTTGCTCATTTCTTCCGTAGTGTCGGCTGTCCAACATAGATAAGTGTATTAAATCACCATAATCAAAGGAGCGATATATTTTTATGGTGTCTGAAGGGTCAGGAAGGCGTATCGGCATCCATTCTGCATAGGCTTTGGTGGCAGCATACTTACGGTCATTCCAATTCCCCTCTGTTGCAGGGTCATGATTCTCCGCGCCTCCCGTCCATGTATTATCGGCGATTTCGTGGTCGTCCCAAACGCAGATAAAAGGGTATTGCTGATGGGCATAGCGAAGGTCGGGGTCTAGTTTGTATTGGGAGTGCCGCATACGATAATCCATTAGGTTTAGGATTTCATGGTTTGGGCTGTGAGTTCTGTCTTGTGTAAAGGCGGGGTCTCCGTATTCGTAAATATAATCTCCTAAATGTAAAACGGCATCTACATCATTTCTTTTTCCGATACTTTCGTAGGCATGATAATACCCTACATCAAAACTTGCACAAGAAACTACCGCAAAACGAACAGTATCAGTATCGCTTCCTACAGGAAGCGTTTTGGTTCTACCCCTGATAGATTTTATCCCTAATGCCTCAAATCGGTAGTAGTAATAGGTATTAGGCTGTAAGCCGGTTACATCTACGTGAACAGTATAATCTTTTGAAGCGTCAGTGGAGGTATTTCCATTAAGGATTATTGTAGTAAAGCTGGTATCTAAGGCAATTTCCCACATAACGGGAATAGAACCAAATACGGTACTATCCGGAGTAACCCTTGTCCATATAATCACCCTGTCAGAAAGAGGGTCTCCCGATGCTAATCCATGATAAAACGGTTTCATTGTAGGGTTGATAAAAATCCTATCAGGCCCAAGCGGTCCCGATTTGTCTTGGGCTTTGGTAATAATCGGTGCGAAAAAAATAACGACCAAGAAGATGAATTTTATTTTCATAATTAAACCTAATTTTATAGCCCATTAATGGCGAAATAAAGCCACCTCCAACACATGATACCTAATCGTTTATTGTGAAAGGCGGTACATAAAAATCTTGTGGAAACTCAATTATTTATATTTCTTCTGTTACACAAGTAGGTGCAATATTACAACTTTTGGGATAACAGCAATAATATTTCTGGATAAAAAAATATCTTTTCCTTGATTTTTCTCTCTCTACCCAAGAGGTGGTTGAAAGTGGCATGTAATAATTCAGATTGTTTAAAAAGAAAAATATGAGATAAATAGGTATTTTGGATAAAAACTCGTTGTTTTGTCTCTGTAAACATGGCGATAGATAAAAAAAATGTTGAAATGAATAGCAATTTATTCAAAAGAATAATTAGTGGGTTGGTTATGGCTGGAACAGTCATTCCGGTAATAATTTTTAGTGGAGAAGCACTTACAGGGATTTTGGTATTGGTTTCGCTTGGGGCAATATTAGAATTTACGCAGCTTGTTGATTTACAAAAAAAATACCAGATTTTATCAGTAATTTGGGGGATTTTCTTCTGGGCATGTGTCTTATTAAACATTCCCGCAATTCCAGTAGCTGCAATTGCATTCCCACTGATAGGCGTAATGGTGCTTACAGATAAAGAGGCGGTCATTATAGGATTAGATATAATGACAAAGTGGTTAATGGGGTTTGTCTATTGCATTGTCCCTTTTGTATTGGCTTATTGTTTTATCTTTGATGGAGAACACCCGTATGATTGGCGGTTGCCGCTTGGGATTGTAATGATAAATTATACGTCCGATACTTTTGCCTATTTTGTAGGGAAGTATTTGGGAAAACACGCCTTTTCTCCCACTATTAGCCCCAAAAAAACATGGGAAGGAGTAATAGGGGGTGTTCTGGGTGCGTGGCTTGCAGGATTTGCGATGTATTCACTTCTTGGGGAGGCACGCTGGAGCTGGCTTCTCCTCTCACTCATTATCAGTATATTTAACCAACCCGGAGATTTAATCGAATCCGTGATTAAAAGAAACGTAAATAAAAAAGATTCAGGCACTTTTATACCCGGGCATGGCGGGATTTTGGATAGAGTAGATAGTTTATTGACAATTTTTCCAATAATTTATTGCTATCAATCTTTTATATAATCTACACAATTCTTAACAACCTATTAGTAAAAATTACCTATCTATTTTAAATACTTAAAAGATTGACTTTTTCCTTATATTTTGTATTTGCAGAAGAAAATTTATAAAGAAATATGATTTGAATATACAGAAAGCATTCTGTAAATTTGCATACTTTTTCGAGTACATCTATTTAAGATATTTTTATATTTAATATATTTTTTTGTACAATGGCAAATACATCACAAAATTTATCGCCTTTTGCATCATTTATGGCAAGGCTGAATGTCGCGGCAGAAGTGTTGAATCTGGAACAACGTTTTTTGGACATTTTAAGTATGCCCGAAAAAACTCACATTGTAAGTCTCCCCGTAAAAATGGATGATGGAAGTGTGAAAGTGTATGAAGGCTACCGCGTAATTCACTCTACAGTAATGGGCCCTTCTAAGGGAGGGATTCGTTATGCGGATTATGTAGATTTAGATGAAGTAAAAGCACTCGCGGCATGGATGACCCTAAAATGTGCAGTAGTAGGTCTTCCTTATGGAGGCGCAAAGGGAGGCATTACTATCAATCCGAAAGGAATGAGCGTAGGAGAGTTAGAACGAATTACACGTGCTTATACGCGTGCCTTAAAAGATGTTTTCGGAGTAGATACGGATATTCCTGCTCCTGATATGAATACAAGCAAACGTGAAATGGCATGGATTGCAAATGAGTATTCGCGTATCAAAGGAGCGATTATACCGGGCGTAATTACCGGTAAACCGTTAGAGCTTGGTGGTTCTAAGGGACGTACTCAAGCTACAGGCTTTGGGGTGATGGTTTCTTGTATGCTTGCACTTAAAAAATTAGGCATTGACCCTAAGCAGGAAACTGTAACTTGTGCCGTTCATGGTTTTGGAAATGTAGGTAGCTGGGCGGCTAAATTAATGGCTGAACAAGGGCTTAAAATCGTGGCTATTGGCGACCATACCGGAGCTTATTATGATGAAAATGGGTTAGATATTCCTGCTGCATTTGAATACGCTGCTGCCAACAAGAGCCTTGCCGGATTTACGGGCGGGAAAGCCTTCACGAACGAGGAACTTCTCGCGCTTGAGGTAGATGTACTATCTCCCTCCGCACTTGAAAATTGTATTACCTTAAAGAACGCCAAAGATATTAAGGCTAGAATAATCGTTGAGGGTGCAAATGGTCCCGTAGCCGCAGAGGCAGATGCTATATTGAATGAAAAAGGAATCTTTATTGTTCCTGACGTTCTTGCTAATGCAGGTGGGGTTACGGTTTCTTACCTTGAGTGGTGCCAAAACCGCTTTGGATACTATTACTCTGAGGAGGAGGTACTCAAAATGACTGTGCCTATGTTGGAAAATGCTTTTGAAAGGGTATATGAAGCCCATAAGAAACATAACACTCCTATGAGAATCGCTGCATACATCGTTGCGGTTGAACGTCTTTCCATAGGGATTACTATGCAAGGAGAATATTAATCCATTAGTATTTTGTATAATTTCCGCTTTTGTCTATAAGGGCAAAAGCGGATTTTTATTTAGTAATTTAGAGGGATTATTGTTTGTTTGCAAGGGAAATGAGAAAGATAAAATTTAATAAAAATAAAGCCTAATTCCGAGTATGACCGCAAATAAAATAAGTAACGTTCCCGCGGCTTTATAGATATATCCTAAGTGGTTAGGGGTTAATATCCTTTTGATTTTTTCGGCGAATATTACTTTGAGTGTATCTGTTGTAAAGATTCCAAGAAGGGTACCGGCAAGGTATATGTTTCCGGATACTTCGCCGTATTGCTGGATTGCCCGTGTAGAAACCCCTACCCAAATTAGAAATACAAAGGGATTTACAAAATTTACGAGGAAGCCTTTGGTGAAATAACCTAAGTAGTCAGAAGTAGTAATGTTGATTTCATTGCGTTTACTTAGCCCAGGATTTAAAAGGTAGTTTGACCCCATACCAATAAGCAAAATAACCCCCGCTACTCCCATGTATAAGACATAGTTCTTGTGTTGTAGTAAGGCTTGCGCTCCTGATTTTGATAAGATTACGCATACTATATCGCTGATAATAATCCCCCACGCTACTGCCCACCCAGACTTAAATCCAAACTGAAATGCTGCCTGTAATAAGGTAAATAATACCGGACCAATGAAAATAATCATGGATAAACCCAGTAAATAGCCCTCTCCAAAAGCAATCATTTCGTTTTATGTTTAAGTTTAAATAAAAATTTAAGCAAAAATAGAAGTTTATTTCGGAAATTTGTATTCCAATTTAATAAATATGAATCGAATCTTACTATTAATCATGTGGGCTTGCCTAAATTATGCTTATGTATCTGCCCAAATACTAACTGCCTCGCAGCCGATATTATCCTTTGGCAGTGTTAATGAACTTGCACCGGATAGTATGCAGGTGTTTATCAAAAATAATGATAATGTCATGGTTCAGGTTACAGATGCCGTTCTTTTGCAGGACCCCTATAATCATCAGGTATGGTCAATTTCAAATAATAATTTTTCGATTACTCCCGGCGATTCTGTAGGGGTATGGGTGAAGTTTCAGCCGATACATAATATTTTTCACAATGCAGAATTATTGTTCTTAAATGATGCGAAAAGAGGTCCCGTTAGAATAGACCTTCAAGCGCAAGGTAGTTATAGTAAACCCTATTATAATACTACCACTAATAAAAGCCAAGAAAGCCTTAAAACTACATTGAAAACGCTGCTTGGCACGAGCTATGTAGATTTGGGCTATAATGGAGCGCGTGACGCTATGTATATGACGATAGACAATCAGAAGGTGAATGGACAAGGAGCTAGTGTCAATACCGTTGAATGCGTTTATACAGGAAGACTCGCCACTAATTACGCCAACCGACAAGAAGCACAAGCCCAAAATTTTAATACGGAGCATACTTTCCCTCAGTCTCTGTTTAGTAGCAATCAGCCTATGCTTTCGGATTTATTTCATATTTTTCCTTCAGATGAAGTAGCCAATAATGTAAGGGGTAATTTACCCTTTGGAACTGTTTCTTCGGGAGCGACTTGGTCTGTAGGCGGTTCTAAAGGAAATGGTACAATTTTTGAGCCGCGTGATTATCATAAGGGGAAAGCCGCTAGAGCTTTATTGTATTTTGCGATAAGATATCAAGACTATAGCTGTTTTGTGAAAGGGCAAGAGGCTTCGCTTCGTCAATGGCACTCCCTTTATCCCCCCGATGCCGTAGAGCAAAGCAGAAATAACGCTATTTCAGCAGTACAAAATAACCGAAACCCTTTTGTAGATTATCCGCAATTTATCGAACGTATTTCAGCAGTAACCACTTGTCAGACCGCTACCGAAACGCCTTTGGTTTCAGTACTCTTTCCAGAAACACTTATTGACTACGCGGATTTGGAGATTGATACAGATAATACTTATCATTATCAAATTGTAAATGATGGAACCGATACACTTCAGATTTTTAACCTTAATCTCAATACCCCTAATTTTAATTTTACAAACGGAACCGGCGTAAATACTAGTATCTTACCCGGAGAATCATTGCCGATAAGTATTACCGCGAATTTACCCGCTATCGGGCTTGCTTCGGATACTCTTTCCCTTCAAACTAATGTTTCAACAACATCTGTCAAAATTCCTATCATTGCTAACGGTATTAATAGCGTAGCAATCACCCCTTCGCTACTGACAACCTCTAATATTTACCCCAACCCGGTTACAGAGGGTATTTTGACGGTTTCTTATCCATTATGGTCAGGAAAAGAACTTACCATGGGTATTTATGCCTCTGATGGAAAAATTTTGAGGCGTGAAACCCTTGATTTTACCGGAAAAAAAGAATGGAATGTACAAGCACTTCCTGCTGGTATCTATCATATTCTGGTAACCAATACTCAATCTGGTGAATGTGTTTCCGGAGGGTTTATCGTACGGTGATTGCAAATTAGACCATTCATTGCAAAAACGCTAAGGCTATTTTGGCGGGCTTTGCTTGAAAACCAAATTAGCCCTATTTGAAGAGAAGTAGGAAACAGAGACTTGTTTTTGCGGTTTATGCAAGTAGCAGATAGGTGGCAATCCCTGCAAAGTATGCTAATGCGGCGGGTATGGTAATTTTTTTCATATACCAGCCGAAGGTTATGTGTTCCATGCCCATTACGGCTACGCCTGCTGCCGAACCGATGATGAGTATGCTCCCGCCTGTGGCAGCACAGTAATTAATAAGTTGCCAAAGGTGGTTATCTGCGGGGTAAGTAGAGAGGTCAAACATTCCTTGTGTAGCGGCAACCAAGGGTACATTGTCCACAATGCTTGAAGTTAATCCGATGGCGATTGCTACAATATCTAAGTTACCAATGGTGTTTTTCATCCATATCGCTAAGCCTTCAAGGACTCCGACCACTTCAAGGCTTCCTACGGCAAGGAGTATTCCTAAGAAAAATAATATACTTGGAGTATCTATTTTGGTGAGTGCGTGGGCAACGGAGTACACTTTTTTTTCCTCTGTATCTTTGTCTTTATGAATGATTTCGGATACTATCCAAACAAGTCCAAGAGAAAGCATCATACCGAGATAAGGAGGAAGATGCGTAAGCGTTTTGAATACCGGAACAAATAGAAGGGCAAGTACTCCGGTAATGAGCATGACTAATGACTTATCGGCTTCAGTCCTTGTTTGGCTAAGTTGTTGGTTTTGAGTGTGTAGTTTTTCGCCTCTTAGCGTATATGAGAAGTATAGCATTGCGGTGGTTAATCCTACAAATGCAGGGAGTATAAGATGAGTAAAAGTACTGAATGGCGAAATTTGTCCGCCAATCCATAGCATTGTGGTAGTAACGGGTCCAATGACAGACCACGCGCTGGAGTTTACAGCAATTACTACTAATCCGGCAAATATTTTGCGTTGTTCATTGCCTGAAATTAGTTTTCGGAGTAGCGTAATCATTACAATGGCTGAGGCAAGGCTATCTAAGACAGCGGAAAGAAAAAAGGAGAGGATTCCGATTATCCATACTAGTTTTACGACGCTCTGCGTCTGAATTTTATCAGTAATGATGGTAAAGCCTTTATGCGAATCCATTAATTCTACGATGGTCATAGCTCCAAGCAGAAAAAAAAGAATTTCTGATATTTCGCTTAGATGTGCAGCAAGTTCGTCATTTACGTGCTTAGTGTCATGGCTACCTAGCATAAATACCGTCCAGCATAATACACCTGTGAGTAAGGCAGAAGCGGTTTTATTTAGTCGGATAGGGTGTTCAAATATTATCGCCGCATAGCCAAGAATAAAAACAAAGATTAATGTTAGCATTTTTTGTATTTTGGGGCAAAGCTAAGAAAATTTTGCGATTAGCTTGGCAAACCATGATTGTTTTTGCATGGAAGTATATAGTTTTTCGGGATCAATGTTAGAGAGAGAAGGGAGTATTTCTTCCAAGGGCTTATCTTTATTTTCCTCAAAAAAGATTTTCAAATGGGTACGAAAGTCTTTAAAAAACCAATAATGATATATTTCATCGTCAGCAGTTTCCGGGCTTCGGTCTAATGAGAAGAAATAAGTAAAGGCGATTTGTTCCATTACATGTTTAGGGTATGTGGCATAGAGTTCGTCAGAGAGTGCAAGAATGAGAGAAATTGTTTCTCTTATTTGGGTGGTATTAAAGCCAAGTACCCCAGCATTGAATAGGGTAAGGTCATAGGGAATCGTAACTTTTTGGTTTAAAAAGTACGGATGTTTTTTGAAAAATCGGCGAAGTTTTTGGGATAATGGGTCTAATTCTGTAGTAAGTTTCCCCTCTAATTTGTGCATTAGGAGTCCTTGTGCTTTTTTTTCGAGTAGCCTAATGGGGGAGCTTCTAAAAACGGTGTCAGTATCTAAGTAAATCACCTCTCCTTCATATTTCATAATGACCTCTTCAATCATTTTAATCTTTACTCTATGAATAAACGGAGGGCTTCCTTTCCATTGCTGAATTGTCTCTCTATCGAGTTCCCGATATTGTATTTCTGTGGGGAGCAATGTTTTTAGGTATGAGATATTGTCCGTGTATATTAAAATTTGAAAAAGAGAGGTTGGATTTTTTTCGATTCTGTATAAAGATAATACGGAGTAAATCGCTTCATGTAGAAAATGGAGAGAGCCGTAAGCCTGGTATAGGAGTAGTGGTTTGTTTTCGGGGTTCATATTGGGCTTATTTTTGAGTTTTTGGAGAGATTGGAGACAAGTTGAGTTGATTTATTTTTTGTTAGAAAGAATATCCTATCCCTACAGAAAGTTGATGATTCAAGCGGAAGCGGCGAATATACCATATATGATATTGTAAGGCAGGAGCATCTTTTCCAATTTGAGGCTGGGCGAGGAGGTCAGTATAAAGAAAAGGCATTTTATGTACAACCATGTACCCTCTGTATCCTATTTCACCAAACAGCCCTCTGGGCTTTACCCCTAATCTCCACCCTGCGCCGAAACTTAAAAACTGCATTTTCCATTTGTCTTTTGCTTCTTTACCATCTCCGTAGGTAACTGCTAAACGCGGAGCCGCCGTTCCTGCACCTATTTCGGCAAAGGCATTTCTGCCGGTATTGCTCATATATACTCTCCCCGATGCTCCAAAGCCCCAATAGGAATAACGTCCTTGCGAACGCATGTTTTGGTCTGCCGAATCCCATTTAACGGTATTTCCCATTCCGAATACGTCAAAAGAGCCTTGCCAATGTTTTTTTCCGTACCCGAATCTTGTCATCCACCCCGCAAATCCGTTGCTTTCATATAATCCGTTTAGCCCAAAGAATTTTGCTTTGTCGGGTTGAGAATGCCAGAATTGGGAAGTTTTTTTGAGGGTATCCTCTTCGGGATACCAAGGGTTGGATTGTCCGTAAATCCATGAGGTGAGGCTCAAAGATATTAAAAAAATCAAAATAACGGATTTCATTTTCACCTTTTATCGTATATTTGGGGCAAAATTACATAAAAAATTGTTATCTTTGATAGCTTTTTATGGTTTCTTGGTTGTCATAGCATTTGAGAGGCAAAGCATTCATAGAAGGCATTTTCTTAATTTTGAGAAACCAGAAAGATTGATGTTTTTTGTGAATTTTATTTTATAACTTATAAATTTTTTGAGATTACTTATGCGTCCATACATTATTTTAGTTCCTGTAATCATAGCGGGTATATTTGCACTGACTGCGTTTAGTAATTTGTGTAATCCTGAAACGGGAAATTTTACGATTAAAGGCAAGGTGTTTTTTACCTCGGATTATTGTGGGGGTGCTGCTCCGTCTCCCGAAGTATTAGAAAAACTGAAAGAAGAAAAAATTTTTGCTACACAAATGCTTTATGTGAAAAAATGGAATGAGAATTTTCAGAATGAGGCTGTTTTTAAGGAGATTACTACTAATGAGAATGGCGTTTTTTCTGTGGTTCTACCCAAGGGAAAATACGGGCTATTTGTCAAGGAGAAAACCCAAGATTTCTCTACCGGTATTATGGCTAAGTTTGGAAATACTCCAAAGTGTAAAGCATGGCAAAACACCCCCGATATTGTACTTGATGTGGTGAAAAAGTCTAAAAAGCTACAAACTTTTCGCTTTCGTCAGACGTGTAATGCTTGCCTGCCGCCAAGACCCTAATCTTTGGTGTGTAATAGTAGGGTTGGTAAAGTGTGTTTTTTGAGTAAATAGATTTTTGTTTGGTATCCTTAACTAATGTAGTGAGTCGTAAGCGAATGAGGCATTTTGTTTGTTTGTGTTTGGTTGTATTGACAACGTTAATCGTTTCTTGTGATACGCGCCCAAAGGCTGATTTAATTGTATATCATGCAAAGGTTTACACGGTGGACTCTGCTTTATCGGTTGTGGAGGCTTTTGTGGTAAGGGACGGAAAGTTTATTGAGATAGGCAAAAGTGAGGATTTATTGAAGCGATATAAAGCAGAATCACTGATAGATTTGGGGGGCAAATCGGTCTATCCGGGCTTTATAGACCCTCATTGTCATTTTTATTGGTACGGGAAATCCTTGAATGAAGTCTCTTTAACCGGGACGAGGTCTTTTCATGAAATTCTGGAGCGGGTAAAAGATTTTAGGAAGAAGAATCCTCATTTGGCGTGGATTAATGGCAGTGGGTGGGACCAAAATGATTGGGAGATAAAGGAGTTCCCTGATAGGGATAGTTTAGATATATATTTTCCGAATACTCCCGTTTGTATTCGTAGAGTAGATGGTCATGCTTTGCTTACCAACGCTAAGGGGTTGGAGCTTGCAGGTATTACCCCGGAAACAAAAGTAGCGGGAGGCGTTGTAGTGGTAAAAAACGGAAGATTGACCGGAGTACTTACCGATAATGCGATGAGTTTAATAGATAAGGTTATTCCTGAACCTACTGCGGTAGAAGTGAAAGAGTACCTTACGGAGGCGGAAAAAAATTGTTTTGCTAAGGGTTTGACAAGCTTGGGAGAAGCCGGGCTAGATAAAAAAATTATCGCGGCCATTGATGATTTGCACCAAGCGGAGATATTAAAGATGAAGTTATATGCGATGGTGATGGCGGATTCTTTGAATATGGCTTATTTTCTTAACAATGGATTTATACAAACCGATAGGCTTACTGTCCGTTCTTTTAAAATTTTTGGAGATGGTGCGCTGGGTTCAAGGGGTGCTTGTTTGTTAAGCCCTTATCATGATAGACCGAGAGAAAGCGGGGTTTTGCTTCGTAGCCCTAAGCAGTTGGATAGTATTATTGGTTTAATCGCTGCAAAAGGTTTTCAAGTTAATACGCATTGTATCGGAGATTCTGCCAATCGGACACTGCTAAGGATTTATGGGAAGTACTTGGGGAGAGAGGGGAAGGAAAAGCGGTGGCGGATTGAGCATTGTCAGATAGTGTCGCCCGAAGACCGTGAGAAGTTTGTAAAATATGGGGTTATCCCTTCTATACAACCTACCCACGCAACTTCTGACATGTATTGGGCTGGAGAAAGATTAGGCAAGGAACGATTGCTAACGGCATACGCCTATAAGAGCCTACTTAATGTGGCAGGAATGGTCGCTAACGGTAGCGATTTTCCCATCGAGGATATTAATCCGCTTTATGGTTTTCATGCAGCCATTGCAAGGCAAGATGCTAAGGGATTTCCAGAGGGGGGATTTCAGCCCCAAGATGCACTTAGCCGAGAAGAAGCACTCAAAGGTATGACGATATGGGCAGCCTATTCGCAGTTTGAAGAGAGGGTAAAGGGCAGTATTGAGGTGGGTAAATGGGCAGATTTTGTGGTTACAGATAGAGATATTATGGACGTTCCGGCAGATAAAATAAGAGAGACGAAGGTCTTATTTACTTTTTCTAACGGAGCAAGGGTGTTTGCTCAAAAATTATGATAGAAATACTATGGGATATACTAATCGGGTTAGGAGTTCTAAGTAGTGTAGGGTTGCTCTTTTTGGGAGTGATTTGGAAGCCGCGTTATGTTCTGTATTTTATTGTATTTAGTATTCCTTTATCCATCGACAAAACCCTTGGAGGTATTTCATTTTCTTTTCCTGTAGAGCCTCTAATTTTGGTGTATTCAATAGGGGTATTGGTTAGGTTTTTCCTTACAAAACCCTTACAGATTGATAGTCTCAAAGCGGCAAAAAGCCCTTTGTTTTTGTTGTGGTTACTTGGACTTTTATGGATGATTTTTACACTCATCTATTCAGAATTATGGGTCGTTTCTTTGAAAAAAATCATAATCCTTACTTTATTCTCCGGCTTTTTTTATGTTTATTTTCAGGAGGAAATGAAAACATTTTCGGACTGGAAGAAAGTATTTGCTTGCTACCTTGGAGGGACTTTTATCTCTGTGAGTCTTGTTCTGCTGCGCCATTCAAAATTTGATTTTTTGCTCCATGCAGCTGCTGATATGCCTAAACCTTATTATGCAGAACATACCATTTACGGGGCTTGTCTGGCATTCGTGCTTCCATCTCTGTTTCTAAACATTGTACAGACAAGGAGGGCTTCTGTCAAATGGTTTTGGGCATTATTGTTGTTTTTATATTTTCTATTTGCATTAATCGTTTCTGCTTCGCGTGCTTCTTGGTTGAGTTTGCTTTGGGTGAGTTTTATGGGAGTGTGGGTCTATTACAAGCTCTCACTTAGAAAATTGTTGGGGGTGGTTGTATTTATCCTGTGTATAGTCGGAGTTTTTTATCAGAAAATAGAGTTTCTTCTACTCAATAATCGGGCAGAAAGCGGAAATTATGCCTCTAATATTGGGGAGCATCTCCTTTCATCCGTCAATATAAAAACAGATGTCTCAAATATGGAGCGAATTAACCGCTGGTATGCTGCTTTGCAAATGACAAAGGAACGCCCCCTAACGGGATTTGGACCGGGAACGTATCAGTTTTCTTATGGGGCATTTCAGCCTTGGTGGTTATTGACACGCATATCTTCACGACACGGCTTAAAGGGAGGCGCGCACTCGGAGATTTTTACACTTCTTAGTGAGCAGGGGATTCCCGGATTTATCATTAGTTTCTTGTTCGTGTTAGGGGTTATTCTGGTTTCTTTGCGTAAACTTTATACCGTGCATGTTTATACAGCAGAGGCTTATGGGTATCTTGCCCTCACTTGCGGTTTTATGACTTACGTTTTTCATGGGATTATGAATGTGTTTTCTGACCAAGTAGAAATAGCCGCACTATCATGGATGAGCATCGCTTTTTTATCAACTAGAGTACTTTCTTTCACACGTTTGCCCTGAATTTTTTCTTTGGGAATTGTGCAATCGGATACGGAGTTGTATCTTTGTCGCCTTTTGGAGGGCTTTTTTATGAAATATTTAATAGTAGGCCTTGGTAATCCGGGGCGAGAGTATATCGGAACCCGTCATAATGTGGGGTTTATGGTTGTAGAGGCATTAGCAGAAAAACTATCCGTAGGCTTTAGTACGGATAGATACGGTGAAAAGGCAGAGGGACGATTTAAGGGAAAGCCGGTCATTCTGTTGAAGCCCTCAACTTATATGAATCTTAGCGGTAAGGCCGTTCGTTTTCATTTGGAAAAGCAGGGAGTTGATACTAAAAATTTGATTGTGGTAACCGATGATATAGCTCTGCCCTTCGGAAAATGTCGCTTGAAGCCTTCCGGCTCTGACGGAGGGCATAACGGGCTTAAAAGCATACAAGAGATACTTCAAACAAGTGTTTACCCGCGTTTGAGAGTGGGGATAGGGAATGATTTTCCAAAGGGTGGGCAAGCAGATTATGTACTTTCGCCCTTCGCCGAAGAGGAGCAAAAAAATCTCGGAGTTGTGATTGAAAACTGTGTAAATGGTATTGTTTCTGTGCTTTCCGATGGATTAGAACGAACCATGAATCATTTTAATAGTTAGTATTGTTGATTGTTCATTTAAAATTCTTAATAAATAAGATAAAGTTTATGCCTTATTACACTTCGTCTGGTAATATCCCCCACAAAAGACATACGCAGTTCCGTAAGGCTGATGGGAGCCTTTATTCGGAGGAACTTGTTAGTTCAGAGGGATTTTCAAGCATTTATTCTTTGGTATATCATATGTACCCGCCTACTATGGTTAGGCATATTGGGCACCCGGAAGCGGTTAGTCCTAAGCCTATTGTGGTGGAGAATATGCAGCACAGGCTTTTTAAAGGGTTTGAAGTTACCGCTCATGGAGATTTTTTGGAGTCCAGAAAAATCTTGATGATGAATCAGGACTTATATATGGGCGTGGCTGCACCTACAAGCGGAACGCAAGGGTATTTTTACAAAAATACACAGGCAGATGAGATGCTGTTTATTCATGTAGGAAGTGGGGTGCTAAAAACGATGTTTGGAGAGATACGTTTCGGATATGGGGATTACCTTATTATTCCGAGAGGGGTCATTTATCAAATAGCATTTGATACAGAGGATAACCGGATTTTCTTTGTGGAGTCATTCAGTCCCTTTGAGTTTCCTAAGCGATACATGAATGAGGTGGGGCAACTTATGGAGCATTCTCCTTTTTGTGAAAGAGATATTCGCCTGCCAGAGAACCTGGTGGCGCATGACGAGAAAGGAGAGTTTTTGATTAAGATAAAAAAACAAAATAAGTTATTTCCCTATACTTATGAAACACACCCTTTTGATGTAGTGGGTTGGGACGGGTATTTTTACCCTTATGCTTTTTCGGCTCATGATTTTGAGCCTATTACGGGAAGAGTTCACATGCCGCCTCCAATTCATCAGACCTTTCAGACAAAAGGGTTTGTGGTGTGTACTTTTGCTCCGCGTTTGTTTGATTACCACCCACAAGGGATACCTGCCCCCTATCAGCATAGCAATATAGATTCTGATGAATTGTTGTACTATGTAGATGGAGACTTTATGAGCCGAAATAATATCAAGAAGGGAAATATGACACTTCACCCGATGGGTATTCCGCATGGTCCCCATCCGGGCGCAGTAGAGAGAAGTATCGGGGTAAAGTCCACAGAAGAACTTGCAGTAATGGTAGACACTTTTCGTCCGTTGATGCTAACTCAAGAAGCACTTGATATAGAAGACGGCGGTTATTTCAGGTCTTGGTTGCAGGATTAATGGAAGGGGTATGCAGCGATTGTATCAAGGCAACAAGGACTTGTAAATCGCTTTTTTACAAAACGATTAGCCATTTTCAATTAATAGGAAGAATGGGTTTTTGGGAATGGTTTTATTTAACCTTCTTTTACTGATTGAGAAAATAAAATGAGGATATGATTCTTTCTATCATTGAGCGAATATTATTTCCCGCAGTAAGAATAGATTCTTTACGATTAAAGCAAGCAGTAAGTGGTAAAACTATCTTGATTACAGGAGCGAGCTTTGGCATAGGTGAAGCCTTGGTTTATCTATTAGCGGATAGGGGAGCGCGGTTGATATTGGTGGCGCGAACGGAGGAAAAATTGATTGATTTGAAAGAGACGGTGGAAAAAAGAGGAGGAGAGGCGGTAATTTTTTTATGTGATTTGTATGAAGAAAGTGAGGTAAGGCTACTTTGTGAGAAGTTGCAGGCATTGTCTCCAAGCGTAGATGTTTTTGTGAGTAATGCCGGAAAATCAATTAAAAGAAGTATTTGGGATTCTCAGGATAGAATGCAAGATTTTACCCGTACTATAAATATCAATTATCTTTCTCCGGTGCAAATCTGCCTTAGTCTGCTACCGAATTTGGTGAAAAATAAGGGTCAAATTGTTAATATTTCTGCCATAAATGTAAAGCTCCCGCCCGTTCCCCATTGGTCTGCCTATCAGGCTTCAAAGGTTGCATTCGAGCAGTGGCTGGGTTCAATCGCTCCGGAGCTTGCAGGAAAAGAAATTGTTTGTACGAATATTTATCTACCTTTGGTGAGAACGCGTATGATAGCTCCTACCAAAATCTATGAAAATATGCCGGCTATGCAGCCTGAAAGGGTCGCAAAAATTATTGCAAAAAGTATTTACAAAAGGCAGTTAAGTTTTGAACCATGGTGGATATTTTTTATGCAAATTGGAATTAGTGTATTACGTCCTTTCTGGCGATTTTTGTATAGATTTTATCATTAAAATATACTGACACTTACCATGTTTTCTTTGATTCGCTTACTTTTCCAGACTGACAGAATTACATTCAAAGGTACTTATCATTTGGGGGTATCTTTTTTTCGGTATAGAACGAATTTGATAGCTTTATTGTATTTCGTTAGTCGTTTACATAAGTCAAAAACCGCTTTTACGATAGGGGAACAATCTTATACCTATGAAGAAATTTGGAGAAAGACACAAGGCGTTACCCAATTTTTAGCCCAAAATTACGCGATTTCTCCTACTCAAAAAACAGCAATTTTATGTAGAAATCACCCGATGATGGTTCAGTGTCTTTTTGGACTTGCGCAGTTGGGTGCTGATGTTTTTTTGTTAAATCCTGAAATGACCAAAGAGCAGTTGGACATTCTACAAAAAAAATATGGATTTGAGTTTCTCATATTAGAGGAGGCACTCTTGCATTTAATCGAAAAAAAAGAACCCTCTTTTGCCTATATTACGACAGAGGACATAGATAAATTAGATTTTGCTACGCTTAATGTTCATATAAATACAAATAAGGCAGGAAAAATTGTCATCTTGACGGGAGGAACAACGGGAAATGCCAAGATAGCTAAACATAAACCTGCTGTTTTTGATTTTTTGCCCCCTTTTTTGGCACTGATTAAAGACTTGCATCTAAATAAATACAAAAAGGTCTATATTCCCCTACCTCTTTACCATGGCTTTGGCTTATCTTCTTTATTGGTTTCTTTATTGTTAGGAGCAAATATTCACCTTACGCCTAAGTTTGAAGCAAAACAGGCTTGTAAACTTATCGCCAATACAAACATAGAGGTAGTTACACTTGTACCAATCATGCTACAAAGAATGCTAGGGCATGACCCGTCGGCATTAAAGGGCTTAAAAATTATTTTATCGGGAGGAGCAGTCTTGCATGAGGCATTGGTCAGGGAGGCACTCTCTACTTTAGGGGAAAAGGTAGCTAATTTATACGGAACAACGGAGGGAGGCTTTTGTGTGTTGGCTACGCCTAAGGATTTACGGAAGTATCCTAATACGATAGGCAGAGCGATAGAGGGTGCTAATCTGATTTTGTACAACAACCAGAATCAGCCTTTTGGTGAAGTAAATAAGATAGGTAGGCTTTTTGTTAAAAATGCATGGTCAGTAGCGCATAAGGATGAAAGAGGAATCGAAACGGGGGATTTGGCGTGGAAAAATGAAGAAGGGTATTACTTTCTATGTGGGAGAGTAGATGATATGATAGTCTCGGGGGGAGAAAATGTATATCCGCTGGATTTAGAAAATATTTTATTGCGGCATACCGATATTCAAGAAGCCGCTGTAGTTGGGATTCCTGACGCTGAATTTGGTCAAAGGCTGCATGTATTTGTAGTACTAAGAAATAAAGAATTAAGGAAAGAAGACCTTTTTGAATGGTGTAGGATTCATTGTGCAAGGTTTCAACAACCGAAATATATAGATTTCTTGGAGTTACTCCCTACCACTCAGTTAGGCAAGGTGGATAAAAAGAAGCTATCCTCATGCTAAAATCATTTTGTATTTTTTGTGCTGTGATTATATCGTTTTGTCTGCCAAAATCGTAATGAAAAAGGTTATTTGTGAAAATGCTTGAAAATAGGTATTTTTGTTTTAACTAAATTTAGAGTGGAACCAGAATATCAGGTAAAATCATAAATAACCTAAAAAAATTGCCTTATGATTCAGAAAATCTTCCCTAAACCTCGAAAGCTACCGGAATCTCTCTGCACGCTTTTGAGAGAAATGTACCCTAATATCCCATGGAAAAAAGTACAGTTTTATGAAGGAATGCCGTGGTTCGCACCGAGATGGGCAAGTGCTATCGTGCTTCCTCATCATTGGTATTATCGCACTATGTGTGTGTTTTTTAAAAAATTTGAATTTCATACTCCTTCCGGTATTTCAACCCTCGTACACGAGGCTATGCACGTTCAACAAGCATACGAATTGCAGCACAAAATCAGTTGGGGATTTAATCAAGGTTTTATTATTTATTACAATATACTATCGGTAATCCGTACCTTTCAGCTATTAGGAAAAGTTCCGCTAAAATCACTGAATACAATGGCTTACCGGACTCACCCAATGGAAATTCCGGCTTATAATCAGGGAGATAAAGTATATTACTGCCTCCATCAGTATTATAAAGAACGTGGATACGCAAAACTATTGCACCAAGATGCTTCTGTCGTTTTGGATTTCTTGAAAAAAAATCCCGACCTAACTATTTCCCAATCCGGTACGCATTATCGCAAAAATAGTTTTAAGCTCTTAGGAGGCCTATTCATTACCTTACCGATTTCGGTCATTGCGCCCTTATGCTTGATAATCCTAAAAATCCTTTTCTTTCTTCCTCAACAATATTATCGTTCCCGAACCCAAAGTGCTTCGTGAGACGATAAAAAAATTCTCTTCCAAAGCTGAACTTTTTTCAGTATAATTCGTATAAGAGACACTTTATATATCCAAAATAATGAATACAAAAGAACTTATACTCACAGAAAATGACCTTGACGAACTTACGGCTGCCCGTTTGATTGCATGGAATGACGACTATAATACCTTTGACTGGGTCATAAATTCTTTTATATCTGTACTAAGACACTCTCGCGACCAAGCAGAGCAATGTGCGTGGATAATTCATTTCAAGGGAAAATACACGATAAAGCATGGTTCAATAAAAGAACTGACCCCGTTCAAGGACGCACTAATAGACAGGGGGCTTAATATAACAATCGAATCAGACTAATGCCGGTTTTCCAATTATGGGAGGAGATTATTTTTCCCCCCGTGGAGTTGTCAGAACCAGACGGGCTACTTGCCGTAGGAGGCGATTTGTCCCCCGAAAGGGTAATTGAAGCCTATCGCTCCGGAATATTTCCGTGGTTTGACCGTAAGCCTATTCTTTGGTGGTCTCCTGACCCGCGATTTGTCCTATATCCTTCGGATTTGAGGGTTTCTAAAAGCATGAAACAAGTGTTAGACCGAAACCTATTTACCATTACCTATAATCAAAATTTCAAGGAGGTTATTACGCATTGCGCTAAAACTAAGCGTAAAGGACAAAGCGGTACTTGGATTACCTCCAAAATGATAGCTACATATTGCGAACTCCATGATAGAGGTTATGCTTTTTCGGTAGAATCATGGAAAGAGGGCGCACTTGTCGGAGGATTATACGGAGTCAAAATGGGTAGAGTCTTTTCCGGAGAGTCTATGTTTTCTCTCGTTCCAAATGCCTCCAAAGCGGCTTTTATCCAATATGTCTCCCAATTAAAGCAAGAAGGAATCGCAATTATAGATTGCCAAGTTCATTCTCCTCATCTGGAGTCCCTAGGTGCAAAGAACATTCTACGTAAGGAGCTTTTAGCATTCTTGAAATAATATCCCTTCGATTGTTGGTGTTTTGCCAACAAGGGAAGATGAGAAGCCGTGTGATGTTTTTGCCCGCGCTCAACATAATGGGGAGGCAAGTACATCGCCAGAGTTTTGAGTTTTCTCTTTTCTAAATAAAATTTTATACCCTCCGTAAGGAAAGATACCTAACATGTAGTTTGATTCTATATTTTTTGTAAGCGGGCCATAGAACTTAGAAATCTCGTTTATAATCAAAAAAGAAAAAGACCAATAAGGTTTTAGTTTACGGGAGTGTGGTATTTTGCGATTGCTTCAATAGGAAGAAGCGCGACCAGACCAATTTCCGTCCTAATGAAAGGAGAAAAAGCGTCTATAAAAATAAGAAAGCCATGTATTTTTTTTTAGTTAAGTAGTAAAAAACCAAGAAAATAGTTGTCAATTAAAAATTTGGGGATTAATTACTTAATCTTATTAAGTATTGGTTTGAAATTAGCTTATGATATTATTTTTAGTTAAAAAAAGTGATAAACAGTTATTTGTGAAGACTAAGAACTTATCATTAAAAACTAATAACTACTTATTTGCTGCTTATAGTTAAAAAAATACTTTTTAAAATAATACGTTTAGCCCCGTTCTGAAATTTGCATTTCTTACCCCTTTAAAAGAAAAGAAACCGGTTACATTATCCGTTGCGAAGAATACTTGGAAAGGACCTCCTTTAATAGAAGTATTGATACCAATATTTCCAAATCGCTTGTTTCTGTATCCTAATCCTAATCCAAATGTGAACCATTCTTTGACGGATACGTTTCCGCTTAATAATAATCCGGGATTAAACTTGCCGGCGAGTTTTTCTCCATAGAAAAGAGCACCTACGCTTAGCGGTTTGGCAACTCTGTAAGTTCCGCTGAGGTAGAAGCGAGTGGGTAAAGAGGTAGTATAGGCTTCTCTCTTTAAGTCTTTGAAATTAAAAACCTTACGGAGACTATCAGTAATTGAACCAAAGTTTACAAAGGAGGAATCTATCAGTTGGTCAAAATGAATTCCGTCATAGGTGTAAGTACCTTGTGAAATATATTCTTTGGTGTTTTCAGCCCATTTTATTCTTCCTATGTCAAGTATACTTGCGGATACAGTAAATTTTTCATTGATTTTGTACTGCGCACCAAGGTCAAGCCCAAAGCCGGTATTCTGGGAAAATGGGCGGAGATTATTCAGGTCAAATTCAAGACTGTCTGCCGTTTCTCCTTGAAAAACATTACTAGATTGAAGGGCGTAATCAGATTGAAGCGTAAGTTGGTAAAATTCCGGGTCTGTAAAAAGGCTGATTTCTCTTTGCTTTTGAGAAGTAGAAATATCAGCTAATCCCATGAGGTATTTTACCCTCCCCCCTACAGAGAGCTTCTCGTCTTCCAAAAACCGATAAGCTGCACCCACTCCTATTTCAGAATATATAGTAAATCCAATTTCTGGTGCAAGGTTTACTTTTTGATTAATATAGGCTTCGTTACCATTTACGAGTAGTCCAAGAAGATTTTTGTCGTAGCCAAAATAGGTCTGTGCTTTAACCCCAGAGGTTACGCTTATTTGGAGGTTTTTAACCCGAACCCCAATTAGCAACGGGTCCACATTGATGTGTCCTGCAACAAAATTATTGTTTTTTAATTGATTTACGGCGTTTCCTAAATCTAATATCATGGAGTCTCCTTCGGATTGGAGGATATTTTTAATCGAAAAGCTGGAGTTTGTATAGTTAAAGTAAGTAGAAGGTAGAGAAATCGCTACTTTTTTATCCATGAAAAAGGCAGGATTAGTGAGATTAGATTGCCATACCTTATCCATAAAATGCAAACCTAGTTCTTGTTGTGCATGAAGTGGAATCCCTCTTAACAATAGCAGCAGGAGTATAAGGTTTATTTTTTTCATTTTCTGTAACTATTTAACGTAATTAATATTAATTTTAGATGATGATGAATGTTAAAAGATTAATTTCTGGAACCAAGTAATCCTCCCATTTTTTTGTGTAAATTTTGGAACGATTTAACCCGTTTTTTAGAGCTAAGAAAGAATAACCATCAAAGATAATTTGTTTGAATATATCAGCATTGATTTTGAGACAATAAGTACAAGTGAGTAAAAAACGAATATCATATTTTATATAAATATTTGATAACCAACAACTTTATTCAATTCTATTTTCTTATTTTTTTACTGATAAGTACTTAGCTACCACTTCGGAATATAATACGGCATTTTTGCTTTTAGTTTTATACTTTTCATTAGTTCCAATCCCACTTGGCTAAGGATAATATGTCCGGAGCGAATCGCATTTCTGCTTATCTTTAATACAAAGTTAAATATTTTTCTTTATTTTTCCTTTTTTATATTAAAGAGTGATGCTAAAAATTAGCTTTTCTCTTTTTTTGAAATACAAATCATTGATAGTTAATATGTAATGACTGTTGTTTTTTGAAACGTGCAGTTTTTGGCCGCCCCCTAAACAATTACCAAAAATCAATATTAACTAATCATTAATCAAGGGCAAAAAAAAAATAAAAATTAAACCATTCTATAATTTCTTTATCTAACTTTGCCAACTATTAACTCAAAATACAATCAAAGATGAGCAAAACAAAAGTATTATTATTTATCGGATTATTATTGCTATACTTACCGCAAGTAGCGCAAAATCTTCCAGAAGAGGTTCGTATTACCCCTGATGGAAGGATGATTATAACAGGAGATACAAGACCTCAGGGTTTTTATGACGACACGATTATTCGAAGAATTGACCTTGTTTTTTCACAGGCTAATTATTGGCAATTGCTTACCCAAAATTATGCTACAAGAACCAATATAATGGCCAAGATGCTGGTGGATAGTGTAGAATACGACAGCGTAGGAGTGCATTTCAAGGGGAACACCTCTTACAATATGGCACAAGGGCAGAAAAAATCTTTTGGAATTGACATAGATTTTTACCGCCCGTGGCAGGAGGTAATGGGTTACGAAACCCTGAACCTAAATAATGCCTTTGAAGATGCTTCATTTCTTAGAGAATTTCTTTATTCTCATTTAATCCGTAAGCATACTACCGGATTACGCTCCTCCTTTGCAAGACTATACCTCAATGGGCAAGACTGGGGATTATATCCCAATATTCAGCAGCTTAATCAGGACTATCTGAAAGAATGGTTCGTTACCAATAACGGGACTTTATGGCGCGCAGATAAACCCGCCGGAACAGGAGGAGGAGGACCGGGACCCGGAGGAGGATGGGGAGACGGAACCGCTGCCTTTAATAATTTAGGGACAGATACGACTACTTATAAGCAATATTATACCCTAAAAAAAGCCCATAAAGCCTATCCTTGGGACGACCTCGTATTAGATTGCCGTGCGTTAAATACCATTCCTGCTACCAATATGGGAGATTCTATTCAGCATTATTTTGACCTTGATAGAACGCTTTGGTTTCTTGCTTGTGAAATCCTCTTTACAGACGATGATAGCTATGTTTACAAAGGAAAAATGGATTATTACCACTATTGGGAACCCGAAACAGGAAGAATGATACCCCTTGAATTTGATGGAAATTCGGCTATATCTCTCCAAGCAGCTACCCAGTGGTCTCCTTTCTATAATGTCTCCAAAGTAAACTACCCACTCCTCAACAAACTATTAAATGTTCCAGAAATTAGGCAGCGTTATCTTGCTCACGTAAGAACGATAGCAAAAACCTCCCTAGACCCCAATATCGTTAATCCTCAAATTGATATGTGGAAAGGTTTCATTGATGCTCAAGTACAGAGCGACCCCAAGAAACTCTATTCCTATTCAGCCTTTGGGACTGAGGTTACGGAACTGAAAAACTTTTTTACTACGCGTTACAATTACATCATGGGTAATACAGAGGTGGCAGAAATTGCCCCTATAATTACAAACCCAGAGTATGCAGTAAATGGACAGGCGTGGACTTATCCCGCAACAAACGAGCCAGTAAATGTAACTTGTGAGGTAAGCAGCAGCAAC
>CAUJFT010000256.1 GCA_963169475.1 Bacteroidota bacterium
ACCTTCATTTGAGAGACATTCATTTCCTTGATTTGATATTCTATTTCTGATTTTATATCCTCTTTTTTATTTACTTCAACCTTTTGGGGTATGATTTTTTTTGTTTTTTCGGATTTTTCTTTCAGATGATTTTCAAATCGCTTTTCGTTTCTTGACATGCCAATGTTTTCCTTTATGCTGGTGATGTGCCAACCTCCGCAAAAAAGGCAGAAATAGCTTCGTTGAGGAGCAACTCCGGACTCCATTTCTATTTCTTCTTTGTTAAATTTAATAAAGTTATTGGCTTTCTTCTCTGTTTCAAAAAGCATCTTTACTCTTCCACAATCATTACAAAATATTTTATTTTTTGTAGGTTTCATGTTTTTACGGGGGTATTTTTATTTTATTGGGGGAATATCGTAATTTTAAATGGGCATTTCTTTGGGTATAGTGCTTTATTTATATTCCATTTAATGGATTAATCTCGTACACAGTACTTCGATTAGCAATAAGCCAATAACGAAGTGTTTAGGATTAATACTCGCTCACTTCTACTGTCATTTTCGATTTTCTTCTTTGCCGGATTAGGTATAGTCCTACTAAGGAACAAGTGTGTTCTATGGCCAGAACAAGGATAAAAATACCAATTCTATAAACCAATTTTTCAAAAAGATGATTGGTATTAACAATATCTACGCCCGGATTCGCGCTAAGGAAAATATATCCAAAATTGAATAATATAAAACCAACAAGCAGCATACTATTGGTACGGCGGGCAAAGTTTTCATCTTTTTGGAAGGCTTCCATCAAAAACCGTCCTCCCTGCCAATATAAAAAAGCACTTAATCCTCCAGTTAGTAGGATTCCTATCATTAGGTAGTAAAAATAGAAGTCTAAATTTAATGTGTTAGTGTGCATAATGAGAATGGTATATTATTTTTTTGGGGGGTTGAATTGTTTTTAGAGAATTTACTTAAAAATACAGTTATTCAACCGTAATTTCCTTAAAAAAAGGAGTCCCGAAATTATATTCGGCAAATACTATTTCTTGTTTTCGGAACGTCCCGTAGGTAACCGTAAAGGCAATTCGCTCTCCTTCTGTATATACCTTGGGCTGAAGCTCCGGAAGAATCACGGAAGAGGCGTTGAGTACCGGCTTTCCGAAATCATCTTCTAACTGATAAAGACTACCAATAAAATCGTCTAATATGGCATCATTTCCCACCAATTTTAAAAGTAATTCCGGTGCAATCCCCATTCCCAAATCGTTGATTGCCATTCGTGCATCCTCAAAATTATAATAATTCTCCCGATGCTTTCTCAAAGAAGGAAGCAACGATTTAGTGATTCTTTTTAACCTAGAAAATTCAGACATATAATCAAATACTTTAAAGTTTGTCAGACGATTACCATAGAAAATTTTGCAATAATACGATTTTTACCTGATACTTTTACCTATTCATCAGTTAAAATTAGCTTGTTAATGATTTTACCGCAGGCGTAAACATAACAGTTTAACTATCCATATAGGACGGTTTAGTGGGGCGATGAGGTAAAAACTTCACATAAAAATGCCTGTTTTTCTACGAATATTCAGAACTATATCGGGACAAGTTAGTTCTTTTCTTGCAACGATTATTCGATGCTACAGAATATTAAATGGAAATATTTTGACAAACCCCAACAAAAGCACACCACCATTTTTAGAGTTACAAAGGAAAAAGCAATCATTTGGACATTGGACAAAACCGAATAAAAGCAAATCCTTGTATAGAATAGGCGGTCTGAAATGATATTATATGTGATATTTTGCGATAATCATTTCGCCCCATCGTAGTTTTGATGGTGATAGAAAGGGCGAATTGTAGTCTGTCCTTACGGTTTTGGTAAGGAGTGAGGGTTATATTGAGTGTGAGGTTTTGCTTTGCCCAACATACCAAGCGTGGATTAGCTCCATAGCTTGTTTGGATACTTTCTAAGGCAATCGCCTTACTTTTAATACTTTAGCCAACGCAACATTTCTTTGAAAGAGGGTTTTTTTCCATACATCAAGATACCTGTTCTGTAAATTTTTCCGGCTACCCAGACACTAAGCACAAAACACGCCACCAAAGAGAAGATAGATAAAAATATTTGATAAGCAGGGACTTCCGTCAGGGACATTCTTGCCATCATCACCATGGGAGAAAAGAACGGAAAAATAGAGGTGAAAATTGCGAAACCACTATTAGGATTTTGGAGAATATTACTAATGAACAACATCGGAAGCACAGAGATAAAGGTCAAGGGCATTGCAAACTGCTGACCATCTTGCACATTATCTACTGCCGAGCCTAATGCTGCATACAAAGACCCCATTAGTAAAAATCCGCCAAGGAAATAAATTGGAAAAAACCATAATATACTCCAATTAAAGTTCCGTATTCCGGCGATTAATTCTCTTGCCATAGCCTCTTGTTCAGCACTATTGATTCCTGAACCAACACTTGTAGCCGTCAGGTCATCTGGATTAAGCGTTATTCCCATAAAAATACCTGCAATGACGGATACTACTCCGGAAAGTAAAATCCAGAGTAAAAATTGCGTAAGCCCCGCTAAAGCCACGGCTAGTATTTTTCCCATTAGGAGCTTAAATGGCTCAACAGAGGATAAAATAATTTCTACAATTCGGTTATTTTTCTCCTCGATTACGCTTTGCATCATAATAGAGCCATACATGACTACAAGCATATACATCAAAATATTCATCATAAAGCCCAGCCCGTAAGCCATAGCGGTGCTAGATTGTTGGTTTCCTTCTTTGGTTACACGTTGCGTATTTGCATCTAAATTAAACTTTAATTTATCTAATTGAGTCTGTGTAAAGCCTAATCTATCTCTTTTATGGGCATAGATAGCCTCTTTTATTTGTTTTTTAAGCTCCCTTAGTACCGATTCGCTCACACTACTGGTGGCATGATACACGGGAAAAGAAATTTCTTTTTTGGTAAGTAGTAGAGAGTCTGGAAACTGAATAGCGATGTCCGACTTGTTTAACTCAATGATGGATTTCAGGGAATCAAGCGGCATATTGGTAAATTTATATTGAATCCCTTCTCCCGAAACCAAGTTGGGTCTTAGAGGGGAGGCACCGTTACCGGCTACCCAAACCATCGTTTCGGTAGTTGAAACACTCATCATCGAAATTACCTGAATCCCGATTACTAATGCCATACCCAAAGGAAGCAGCAGGGTAGTGAGCCAAAAGGCGCGTTTTTTTACGATATTGAAATATTCCCGCTCAAATATTGTCCAGAAATGTTGCATGATAAAAACAGTGTGTATAGATGATTTCGTTGACAAACATACTTATCCTTTGTCGAACCTTTATCCAAAACATTACACAAAAATATTTTGGGTGAAAATCTCAAAGCACTAAGTAATGGTAGCCTCTTAGGAGGTAGCTCACAAAACATCATGCGTATTCTCTGCTGCTAAGGAATGGCTTGTGCCTCTTTGAGCCATTGTAAGGTGCTTTCGAGGAGTTCTTTGTTGAAATTACTCCCCGTATATTCTGAGGAGAAGCCTGCTGCTTTTGCCAACTTTATATATTCCTGAAGCCCTCCCTGATAAGATACAAAATTCCGGTCAGTAGAGGGAAAATATTTAAAACTTCCTTTTCCTTTTGAGCTGTGTAGAGAGATGACTTTCGCTATATCCTCCGCATCTTTACTATCTTGATTATCCATATCTAACTCTCCAATCATAGAAAGAACAGGGACATTGATATTTTTCCAGATTTGGGTGAGTGATTTTTGCTGAACCTCATAAAAATACTTGCTGTGTCTCCCCATAAAAGTACTACCTTGGTACCGTAGCGGATTATCTGATTTTAATAAAAACGTTTTATAAGGTTCATTAGCTGCAATCTCGCGCGCACTTTTGCCATTTATAAGCCACTCTATTAATATGGGGTATAATTTTCTCATTTCTTCTTCTATCTTAACGGGGTCTTCTCCACTCATTACCCGCTTCATACGAAAAGCAGTAATCAGATGCTCAAACCAAGGCTTCAGCGTTGCGCCATAAACCATAATTCCCTTAACCTTAGCCTTAGATGCTAATACAGGAGCCGTTACTCCCCCAAAAGAATGCCCAAACAAAAAAACTTTTGTACTATCCACAAAAGAGTATTCCTTCAATTGCTTAAGCCCACGTTGATATAGTGAAACCTCCTCCTCAAAACTGATTGTTTCACATTTCTTAGCTCCATCACTATCTCCTACTCCCGGTCTTTCAAGCCGATACACTACATATCCCGCACTTACCCAACCATCAATGAGTTGCTTGATAGGGTTTTGATTATTAGCACTATAATCAATAGAGGTACAAGAATAGTCCGGTAGATAGTATATCGCGGGAAACTTACCCTCTCCCTCCGGTCTATGCACAAGCGAACGAAGGTAGCCATAATCCACCTGAACTTCATCATATAATACTTTCCCGTCTGGAGAACTCTCATCAAATCTACTATTTAACTCCCCTATAATCATTTCCGAGGCAGACCTCCTTAATACTTTGAGCCTAATGGATTCTTTAGGTTTTAGTTTTGCCACTCCATTGTAAAAAGATTGTACATCTCCAACCACAAACCCATTTACTTCCACAATTACATCTCCCACCTTCAATCCCATTAATTCGGCAGAAGACCCGGGTATAACTTGTGTGAGAACGACCCCTTTCGTAGTAGCCCACCCATAACGGTCAAAAAATGATTGAGGTGCATTATCTACCCCCGCACCAAGCCCTCCTTTCCTTGTTAGATTCTGAGAATATAAAGTGTTGAAAATTAGCAATATCAATAATACAGACAAAATGGTTGATTTCCTCATACTATAAATTCTTAAACTCGTTAATACATACCCCACAGTAGGATAAATTTTCTAACTTAATCCAAAATATTCTGCAAAAATAATAAAATTATCTATGTTCTATCAATAGTATGGAAAGTTATAATTTATAAAGATACTTAAAAAATAATATATAAACCATAACAAAAAACATACTAATTGTCAATTATTTGACTATTAGTATGTTGTAATATGTTTTACGATTTTTTCGTTTAAAAGTTTTTTATGTCAAAAAATATTTTGAGTAAAATAGAGACATCTACCCAAAAACTCAAACATTTTTTCTGTTTTTCAGCAATTGAGCATCTAATAAATAAACTACCCTTATAGAAAAAGAATTTAATTGGGGGGCTTCAAAGGTAGATTTTAAATTACTATAATAGGACGGGATATACTGCGCTTTAAAATCAGTGATTGAGTTTTTCCAGACGACATTCAGAAAACTTCCGGGAGTAAACTCCCAAGCATATACACAGTCAATATTTAAAGCATTGAAACTAATATCTTGAGATTCTTTGAATTGAGGATAATCATACCAAGCCCCTTTATCGTTTAGCTTGTAGTATTCAGAGTATTGAGTGGAAAGAGAATAATGCCTGAGCCTTAAACTAAGGGACATTTTTGGCGTAAATGTATAAGACGTAGTGATAGTATTGACAATTGTATTGATATTTCTCCTTCCAAAAACCGACTCTCCGTCTGCATTAATCGTGGCCCAACCCACGTCATTTCTTGGGGCTTCAAAATTAAAGCTACCCAGAAAAGAGAGTTTGTTATTTGCTCTATATCGGGGAGAAACCTCTACCCAATATTGAGACATTCCTTGATTAAAAGTCCGGAATACCCCGCCGTTTAAGTCTAATGCTACTTTTTTTCGGTAGTCGGTAGAAATCCATCCGTTAAGCCAGCCTCCGGGCAGAAGCCTAAAATATTGTCCGGGTATTCGAGTGGCAAAATAATCTTTTCCGTATAAGGGATAAAACTCCGTATCAAATCCTGCTGCAAAAAAGCTCTTGAACAAAAAGGAGGTGCTTGATTGAATAATTAGGGTGGTAAAGTCTTTGTTTTCAAAATATTGTCCTAAACTAACCGTTAGCTCCGAGTTTCTTCGGATTAGGTTTCCTTTGGGTTTAAACTCACTCCAACCTAAGTTAAGGTAGGTTCTTATTTCGTTATTATTGGAAAGATATC
Source organism: Bacteroidota bacterium (assembly GCA_963169475.1). Taxonomy (GTDB): domain Bacteria; phylum Bacteroidota; class Bacteroidia; order J057; family J057; genus JAAFHL01. Next base: position 6,060 of record CAUJFT010000256.1, read on the forward strand.
CTAAATCATTGTGATTATAGGTATTAGAAATTCCTTTTCGCCCCAATGCAAAGGTATAATTCCCGTTATATTTCCCTGCTTCTATCTCATAACTATACCCTCCTTCGGCTTTTCCACTTGTGTTGTAAAGATGGCTATACATGACATTAGCACTCATTGCATAATTATTCTCTTGGTCTGCGAGGTTTGTAAGGAATCCCGTAACATTAGCATCTCTATCCGCTCCAAAGCGCGTAACATTAGTATTTACCAAGGAAACAAAGGAGTTTTTCATAAAGGGTTGGTCCACAACAAACATATTGTAATTGGTGAGTGGGCTTGTTTCTACGGTTCTTTTGTTGCCGAGGCTATCCATTATGATTGCTTTGGTGGGAGAAGTGATGGCGTTGAAGAGACCAATACCGGTTTTATGTTTAGTCCTTCCGGAGAGTTTGGAGGCGTTGATTAGCTGAACACCACTTGGATTTTTTAGGATTTTCTCCCCTTCTCCAAGATTCTCCGCAACCTCATGATATCTTAATGGAGTGCCTCCTACTCTTCGGCTGTAAAAAAGGTCTTTTTTATTGAAAAGTTCCGTCCCTTCCGTGAAAAATTGGCGGTATTCATTAAATCTTACTTCATAGGGAGTAAGGTTGTAAACTATATTATCGGATTGTACCTGCCCAAAATCAGGCACTAACGTCATGTCCAAAGTAAAACTTTCGTTTATACCATATTTTACGTCTGCCCCTCCTCTTACGATAGGCTCTGCTTTTCCCGTAGCTCCGTCATGAATCATATACGTAGAAAGATAGGGAAAAAACGCCAACCTTAGCGGTGCTTTTATATCGTTGAGTCCTTGTAACTCCCCGTATTGATTGACAGAGCCTTGAACAAACGGCTTTACCTCATTCCAATAGGATTCTTCTCTACA
>CAUJFT010000257.1 GCA_963169475.1 Bacteroidota bacterium
AGCCATAGCAAATAATAGATTAACATTGTATTATCTTTGTTTTCTATTTATCAAATCTAAGTCCAATTACAATGAAAAAAGTGATTTTTTTGAGTACCCTCTTCCTACTTCTTGGTTTATTCCGTCTCCAAGCCCAAATCATTATAGGGGCAAGGCTTATCACCGGAGAGTTTAATGGTGAGTTTTCTTCTAGTACTATAAATGCACAAAATATTTACACTTACGTAAATACCCGATTGGTTACCGGTTATCATCTCTTTTTTAAAGATAATCAACGTTTTTCTTGGAGTGTGTCGCCGGAATATATTTATAGTAACAATGAAAACAAAACGGGTGGAAGCACCTCTTTGCAAAATAAGACAAGCGGAGTAGGTGTTTTGTTTAGTATGGGATATGCTCGATACTTCCAGATTAAAAGCATTCATGAAAACCTCTTCTTTACGCTTTCGGCTACCGCTAGCCCGGGGTATAACTATACACATACGTTTACAAGAGGGATAACTAATGATAACGGGACACCTATGCCTTATACTACTGCCTTTAATACTCATTACCTTACGTTAAAGCTAATGGGGACACCGGGTATTGCTTTTAGGCTCAATGAAAAATGGTTATTGTCAGCCAATATGGGAGGGGCGAGTATTTCATATTCTGTAGCAATTAATAATTACTATACCAAAAACTACAATGCTGATTTTGACCTCAGCCCTTCTGTATTTGGAATAGGCGTAGGGTATTTTCTTCAAGGGAAAAAAACCAAAAAAGATTAAACTTTATAGCTTCAAAGACTCTCCTATTGCGGGCAAGTGTAACCGTTCTGTCAAAGAAGCCTCCCCGAATACCTCCTGAATCAGGCGATAAGGTTCGCAAATGGGTTCATCGGATAAGTTAAAAGTTCCGTAGTGCATAGGAAGCATATTTTTAGCATTTAATTGACAGAAAGCTTCAAAGGCTTCATGGGGATTTGTGTGTACTTTTTGCATAATATAACGCGGCTTATAAGCCCCAATCCCTAATAAAGCCCAGTCTATCTTAGGAAATAATGTGCCAATTTCCGTAAAATGTTTGCCTGCCGCACTATCCGAACCAAAATAAATAGTCTTATCATTGGCTTGTATCATAAAACTTCCCCACAAACGGTAGTTAAAATCAAATAACCCTCTTCTACACCAATGTTGTGAGGGCAAAAGATGGATATTTAAAGCCTGAAAGGAGGTCTTGTATTGCTGATACCATGCAGCTTCCTGAATTTCGGCTTTGGGTATCCATTTTCTTATTAGCTCCCTCATCTTTAGTGTGGTAAGAATCACCGGGTTTTGGTTTTTAAATAATTGCCGGAGGTTGGAGTGGTCGCAATGGTCTCTGTGGTCATGAGAAAGTAGCACGAGGTCAATTCTCCCCAAGTCTGCCCAAGTAAAAGGCTGTTTAGGTATCCGGCTTAGTCCGAGTGCGCTACCCAAAACAGGGTCCGTAATCATACGTATGCCTTGTATTTGTACTAAAAATGTAGCATGTCCTAACCATACTATGAAATCCTCCGTTGTATGAAGCGCGCTGCTATCTGTCATAACTGTAGGTACCCATTTGTCTTGTTTTTTTTCGGAGGCTTGGGGGTTTACAGTGGTCTGCCATCGTAGTATGTCTTTGATATTGGGCTGAAATGAAGCATGGGGATATAAGAACGCTTTTCCGTCAAATGGATTTCCCGCCCATTCCGGAAGAATCGTATGAAGCAAATCATTTTTTAAAAATCGTATCTCTTTTGACATTTTTAGCAGCTATTGGAGTGAGCAAACACATTAAAACCCTCAAGACTATGCGTATCCCCCGGCATATTAAGCAAAAACGAAACATCATACACCACGAAATAGGGTATCAAGTTATTTTTTTACTCACTACTAATTTATAGCGGAGTAGAGACATACATTTTGATGACAAGACGTTTGCTCTAAGCCTCTTAGTTATTTTTGAGTATAAAACAAGTTATGATAAGAAAAGTTCATACCGCTTCATCGAGAATAAAACACCAGCATTGGGATTAGACTAATACCCAAACCTTGTTTCTCCTATGTTTTTTTGTCAAGAAATCGCCTTTGCTTGGTCTTTTAAAGAAAGTTTATTATCGTAAAATATACGTTATTCCGGAACTTCCCTTTTCTGAAATCACTTGAACACGATATACTCCAGAAGCAAAGTCCCGAAGAGAGAATGGAAGGGTAAAATGACCCTGCGTATTCATCAGGTAGTCCGCAAGAATCTCTCCATTCATATTTACAACTAAAATCTTAGCAGGTGTGTTATCAGAGAGAATACCGGTCAAAACGAACTCACCATTACCCGGGTTAGGATATAGGGAAAGTGCGAATAGATTTTCTTGTTCAGAAATATCAGATAGCTGATTAATGTTTACTGTTTGGGTCATTGTGTCGGTACACCCTCCGTTAGAGACAATACAAGACACGTTGAAAGCCCCTGTATTGGTATAGGTGTAGGGTGGAGTTGCCCCGGTAGCAGTTCCTCCATCTCCAAAATCCCAGAAGTAATTCTGCGCACCTTGAGAAGAGGTAGCATCAAACACAAAATTATTTAGGTTCTGATTAAAGGAAAATTGTGATAGAGGGGGCGTTCCATTGGCATACAATGTAACGGTCTTGGGCAAACTGATACAAGGAATGTCCGTTACTTCCCAATTGTAGAAAAAGTAATATTGAGAGAAGTTCATGGCATTACTTTTTTGGATACTCAGATAGTTGCCGATGTCGTAAGGATAGGACGAGCCGGAAGTATTTCTCCACAGACCAAGGTTTGTGCCTGAAACCCCAAGCTGTAAACCTATTGCAGGATTGATTAGAAAATTGAGCGTTACTTTATTATACCCGGGATTTAATGCAACTGCTCTTGACTCCAATATAGTGCCAAACTCATCTTTAAGGGTGATGGTTTTATTTCCGAAATCTTGGGCATAAATCTCTACTGTGTGAAGCATACAAGGGGTAAGCACATCAAAAATCATCGCCTTATCGTGCAGCCCATAGTAATTCCCGTTACCGGAATTATTCGCCCTTCCGCCGGTACTCACATTTCCAATTAGGTAGTCTTTTACTAAATAACTGATAGCAGTTCCTTGTGTAGTAGCATTCCATGTACTTCCGGCATTTACCCAAGTTCCGGTGGGTAAAAACCAATTTAACTCCCCACTGCCCGAAGCTGTCAGTAGCCCGGAATTACCTCCGCACACAAATACATCATTTGCTAGTGGTGCAGGCGGTTTATTAACAGTAATATAGGCACTTTTGGACTCCGTATCTGTACCCATAGGATTAGAGACATTTAGTGTTACGGTATAAGTGCCATTCTGGGTATATTCATGTTTAGGGTTTTGGAGGGTAGAGGTGGCTCCGTCCCCAAAATTCCAATTCCA
>CAUJFT010000258.1 GCA_963169475.1 Bacteroidota bacterium
CATAATTTTTTATGGTATGTCTATTGGCTCTGCTTTTTCCGTCTATACGGATTCTATAAAACTGCCCCCCCTACTCCTACTCGAAACCCCCTTTGTTAGTATGCCCGCCCTGTTTGAGTCTTATTATCCGGGTTTATCCGGCTTGTTTTTGTATAAATTTAATTTTAGGAACGACCTATACATTAAGCAAATAACCTGCCCAATATGGATATTTCATGGAACATGGGACACAGTAGTACCTTATGGCCATGCCATAAAACTTAAACAACAAGTAGGAGAACGGCTAAAACTCATCACCATGGAAGGCGTAAATCACCACGACTGTAGCACCAAGCCATTATACCAACAATCCCTTCAAGCGGCATTGGAGTGGTACGAGAAACAGAAAGTTTAGCTTACTAAGTAATAAAGCAGTGAATAATAAAATTAAGTAATTAATAGTCAATACTTTTTATTCTCTTAGTTTTTTACCCACTCGTACTTATCTGATAACTATCTATTTTAAACAAGGTGTCCACTCATTTATGATGCCATCAAAAAAATAACCATCCCGACCACTCCAATGACCAACTTTTTATCTGTTGCCCAATAAATCCTTATCCCTACTTTTTATGTAAATCATAGACACATAGAAAAAAAGAAGCCGCTGAATCTACATAGAAAAAAAATCTACGAAGTCCAAAATACTACCTCTCTCATTTATTTTTTATCTCTTACCTACGAAGAATAAAAAAAAATCCCTAACTTTGCTGCCGTTTTTGAACAAAAGTAAATTTTTTAGGGTCACCATATAAATAACCACCTATATGCCAGAAGTTTCAATTGTAAATACCGCAGAATTATCAGGGTTTGATGCAATTTCCACCAACAATCATGAATTGGTGATGTATTGTAACGACAATGCTACCGGACTAAAAGCCATTATTGCTGTCCATAATACTACTTTAGGACCTGCTTTAGGGGGACTAAGAATGTGGAAATATGCCTCTGACAAAGAAGCTTTATTTGATGTACTTCGCCTTTCCAGAGGAATGACCTATAAATCCGCCGTAGCCGGCTTAAATCTTGGAGGAGGAAAAGCCGTAATCATTGGTGACTCCAGAACCCAAAAAAACGAAGCATTATTGAGAAGATTCGGAAAATTTGTAAATAATTTAGCCGGAAAATACATTACCGCCGAAGATGTAGGGATTGGGGTAAAAGACATAGAATACGTCCAAAACGAAACTCCCTATGTAGCCGGACTTGCAGATAAAAGCGGAGATCCTTCTCCATTTACTGCATTAGGAACTTACCTAAGCATCAAAGCTGGAATGAAAAAGGTTACGGGTAGTGATTCGCTCACAGGTAAAAAAATCATGGTACAAGGAACAGGGCACGTTGGCTTTTACTTAGTACAACACCTCGTAAAAGAAGGAGCTATCGTTTATGCTTATGATATACACGAAGATACCCTAAAAAAAGCCGTTGAAGCAGGAGCTATTGCAGTAACAGCCTCAGAGGTATATACCCGAAGCGTAGAGGTATATGCCCCTTGTGCCTTAGGAGCAACCCTAAACCCTGATACAATCCCTCAACTCACTTGCGCCCTTGTAGCAGGTGCTGCCAACAATCAATTATTAGACGAAGTAAGAGACGGAAAAAGCCTCCAAGAAAGAGGAATCCTCTATGCCCCTGATTTTGTGGTGAATGCAGGAGGGATTATCAACGTATTCAATGAGGTAAACGGTAATTACAATGTAAACAAAGCTACCCGTATGACAGAAAATATTTACAATACCGTACTTGAAATATTCCGTACTTGTGAAGAACAGAGTATATTACCTCAACAAGCCGCAATGGCTTTGGGAGACAAGCGGATTAGAGAAGTCGGAAACATAAGACTCTATAATTAAATTCAAAACTAATATTTATACTATATCCGGATTAAAATGATGGGTAAGATTTATCGGGCTAGTTATCCTGACCACAAAATTTTACCAATCAATTTGTAACTAATATAACAGATCTTTGAAATCATAAAGTATGCTTGAAAACAGAAGGGCATTAAGAGCGAAAGTAATGCAGGCGTTGTATGCTTACCTATCAATGGAGGGGGACCCCAAAAATGCTTACGAGCTTTTACTTTCCGAAACCGAAAAAGAGGTAAAAACCTTAGAGGCGAGCAAGGGCTTCTCCGGAGACATGAGACTACTCAAAACGTTGTTCTATGAGACTATCCGAAATTCGGAAAAGTACGACAATTTCCTTATCAGTAAATCTCAAAATTGGAATATTAATCGAATTGCGCGGTTAGATAAGGTGCTAATTCAGATGGCAATTTGCGAAATACTAAACTTTGAGGAGATACCCCTAAAAGTAAGCCTCAACGAATATCTTGAGTTAGCCAAAGAGTATAGTACTCCTGAAAGCAATAAATTCATTAATGGAGTGCTTGATGCCCTGATTCAAGACTTCGCTGCTCAAGGCTTAATCCGTAAGGACGAAAGGGGAAGTCGTACCGATTAAAATCCTTTGAGAAACGGATGATTCCTATCAATTTTAAGGTATTTTTAATCTTTTCTTGTAAAAATATACTAAATATTGTTAAAAAAGTCTAAATATTAAAAACTCCTTAGAAGATAATCCGTAATATTGCTACATAGTTTTAATATTCAATATTTATTTAATTTTTTAAATTTCAAATTCTAAACAGAAATGAGAAAAGTAGTTCTTTCGATTTTTGTAGTATTGTTTACCATTTCGTTCACTGCTTGCCAAAAAAATGAAGCTGCCGGAGGGGAAACGAACAAGACTGCTGGAGGAGACAGTAGCAAAGTAGCAGAAACGCCTCCCGCAAAAGAAGCTTTTATAGAAAAAGCAGAATCTCTCCCCAAAACTAAAATCAAATTTGATAAAGATGAGTTTGATTTCGGAAAAATCAAAGAAGGAGATGAAGTTTCACACAGATTCAAATTTACAAACACTGGTACTAATGACCTCATGATTACCAATGTTAAGCCTTCTTGCGGCTGTACTACTCCTACTTACTCTCAAGAGGCGGTTGCTCCGGGTAAAGATGGGTTCATAGATGTTAAATTCAATAGCTCTGGCAAACCCGGTACTCAAAATAAAACCGTTACTGTTACTGCTAATCTTGAAGAAAATATTAACCTTGTCTTAAAACTCAAAGGCGAAGTTGAACCTAAGAAAGAAAGCGGTAAACCCGAAGAAAAGAAATAAAACAAACCTCAAAAAACAGCATAAGCCAAAGCATCGGGTAAGTTTCCTGACGCTTTGGCTAATTCCATTCATTAATAGCTAAATTGCAAAAGCAAATCTATCATAAAAATAATTCATTCCGAAAAGAATCGCGTAGTACCTTCTTCTGCTCGATACCCTCCCAAACTCTTTTTGGATATAGTTTAATAGCTGTCAAACTTAAATTCTTAATACTTAATGAAATTTATTTTACTTCAGGCACCCGCAGCGGATGCCGCCCAAACCGCCTCTAATGTTTGGGCAATGCCCTTAATGATGGGCTTAATCTTTTTAGTAATGTACTTCTTTATGATTCGTCCGCAGCAGAAAAAACAAAAAGCAGAGGCGGTTTTTAGAGAAGGAATAAAAAAAGGAGATAAAATTGTAACAATTGGTGGAATTTATGGCAAAGTACTCTCTGTAAACGAGAAAACGGTACTCATAGAAGTAGATAATAATGTAAAACTACTTTTTGATAAAACCGCTATCCGCGCCAATCCAGACGCAACAGAAGCCTCTACCTAAGGATTAATCCCGCTCATATAGGGATAAACCAATAGCAATAAGCCGCTATGGGTTTATCCCTAAACGGTTTCTATGCTTCAATGATTTTCATATCTTAAAATTCAAACAATATGACAAAAGGGGTCTTCTTTTCAGGGCTAATGCTTTTAACCTCTCTCTTATTTGGGCAGCCTGATAATCCGGAGCATAATGATATTATGACCGAAAAAGGATTAAGAGACAGTATTTTAATCTCAATCCAAAAGAACCGCGACTCCATAAATTCAGAAATGGAGAAGAAAATGGCTATCCTTGAAAAACAAATTTTAGCCTTTGATGCCTCATTAGACCAAGCTACGCTCTCCGGAGATGCAAGAATTAAAACGCTGGAAGAAAAAGTCAAAACTATCGAAATGCTAGAACTAGCAAATAGTCAAGGCAAATTAAACACTTACCACGCAAATTATCAGTCGGCAATCATTAACCTCGTTTCTATGGAAAGAGAGTTGAAGCCATTGTACCTTTTTAAAAGTACACAAGCCTTTTACAATTCTCTCAATCACGCCGCAAACCCTAATTCTTACCCCGGCTATACAGAATGGTACAAAACCTTCAAAGCCTACATCGAAAAAAACAAACAAAGAGAAGCAACCCTAAACGTGATTTCCCAAGTGATGGCAGTTTCAGGAGACCTCGCCCAAGGCACACCCCTAAGCGGACCATTAGTACAGACTCTTTTCGTTGGTATGGGAAATTTTATCGCTACACTTGGCAAGAACCAACAAGTACTTCGCGACCAAAGCGAAAAAATGTTTAAATTAACCATGATTCTAAGCCAATTCACTCACGACAAAGACTTGATTGAAAATGAATGGGAATCCATCAATAAGGAATTGGACGACTTACAAAAAATTTATGAGCAGACCCTTACTCATAATCTCGAAATTCTAGGCATAGACAAAACCACCCTCCAATCAAGGTTTACAAAAGAAAATGACGCTAATCGGCGGTTAGTTTTCCTAAACGAACTTACGACAATTGTTTCAGATGCCGTAAAAAAAGAATACACCGAGAAC
>CAUJFT010000259.1 GCA_963169475.1 Bacteroidota bacterium
GGGCTTGCCCGGGTTTCCAGTGTATCAACCGGGTATTCCCGGAGACCAAAATCCCTATTTCCCCGCCTTAGAGACTTTTCTTGCACAACATCAAGATTCTTTGACTGCTTGGCATCAACTTGCCCGTAATTATGCCGATTCAAGAGGAAAGGGATACTACGCGCCCGGGACAGAACGATTCCATGCTGCCTTTGATTCTATTATTTCCCTGAAAACGACACAAGGGGGAACGCGCTTTTTTGATAGGTCTGCATTATATCATGTACATGGTGAATATAAATTTAAGCCCAAATGGTTAGATATTACTACGGGAGCTAATTTTAGGCTTTATACTCCTAATTCTGAAGGCACAATTTTTAGTGATACTTCTTCAGTAAAAATAGACACTTTGGATAATGGAACCATCAGGAGAGATACTGTCCGAAAACTAATCACTAATTATGAATTTGGGGTATATGTTGGGGTTGAAAAAAAATTAATCAGTGAGCGACTAAAAATAAATGGTACGCTCCGTATGGATAAAAACCAAAATTTTAACTTCCTCTTTTCTCCGGCTCTCTCGGCAGTATATAATCTTTCGGAGAAAGATGTGGTTCGTTTGTCGTTTTCTTCTGCGATACGAAACCCTACCTTAGCAGACCAATACCTCTATTATAATGTAGGGCGCGCCATTTTGATAGGAAACCTTAACGGATACTATGATTTTTACACCATTCCTTCCCTAAATGATTTTCTGAATAGCAAGGTGAGAGATACACTCGTAAAATTAGCGATTGACCCCATACGTCCGGAAAAAGTCAAAACGATTGAGGTAGGATATAGAACCACATTATTTAATCATCTGTATATGGACGCAAGCTATTATTATAGCATATACAAGGATTTTATTGGGTATAAATTAGCGGTAGACGCAACCATTGATACAGTCAATAATATCGTAACTGCTGCCCAAGGGTATAGAGTTGCAGCCAATGCAATAGATAAGGTACATACTCAAGGCTTTTCGATTGGACTAAATTATTACTTTAAATTACATTATGCTATTAATGGGAATTATTCATGGAATAAACTAGACAGAAGAGGCTCTATTGACCCTTTGATACCAGCGTTTAATACGCCTGAACATAAGTTTAATATAGGATTCTCTGCAAGAGACGTAAACACCCGAGTCGGTAGCTTGAAACTCAATAATTGGGGCGGAAACATCAATTTAAAGTGGATTCAGGGCTTCATTTTTGAAGGGTCTCCTCAATTTACAGGACCCGTACCTACTTATTATCTCTTAGACGCACAGATAAATAAAACTGTCTCCAAAATCAATACTACCTTTAAACTCGGAGCCTCTAATCTGCTAAACAATATGCAGTATCAGGTATATGGAGGACCCAGAGTAGGGCGGATTGTGTATTTTCAAGCAACGGTAAATTTGGATAAATTGTAACACTTATTTTATTCGGGCTGTAGAAACCCCGTTCCTCTACTCGACATTTTGAACAGGTTAGAGGCATGTAATGCGGTGTTTCGGCTTACTCAACATGACGAGGCTTTAACGAATAGCCGGAAACTTGCATTCAGAAAAAAAGCCTTTGTATAGGCAGAGGATAGAACAAAAAAACGAAGGAGTTTGTCCTTCGTTTTTAGTCTCATTTACTTCTTAGCACTTCTAAAATTAAAGCAACTTGCTTAGTTTTTCTTTGGCTGTAGTAGCAATGTCATCAATTTTTTCTTCTAATTTCTCTTTAAATTCTTCTACTTTTTCTTTGCCCTTAGCCGCAAATTCTTCCAGTTTATCTTCTACTTTTTCCTTGATGTCTTCCGCTCTATCTTTTAACTCTTCAAACTTGTCCTCCGCTTTTTCTTTCAACTCTTCGGCTTTTTGCTTCCACTCGTTTTTCGTATCGGCAGCAACTTCCTCTACCTTAGTTTCGCTTTTTTCAACTACAACTTCCGGATTTTCAATTACTTCTTCGTTGAGGTTTTGATTATTTTCCATAACTTTTATTCATTAATAATTTTAAAAACATACTCCTTTAACGAACCAAAGATAGTTAAGGTTTCATTTTTTTCTGAAAAATTTGTCTAAAAAAAAGGGTTATGTTGAACTTACTTATTAAGAACGATAAGTAGTCAATAGGATTTCGCTCATATTGTTTTTTTTGGGGGATATATTTCCAAATAGAATAATTTGTTTTTCTTTGTTTGTGCTTCAAAGAAGAAATATACCTACCATTCAGGAGCAAAAAACAACCGTTTTGGGTAATAATTTAGCCAAATTAGCCCAATTATATTTTTAATTAACATTTTTTTACATTAATTTGTATTTTCTTTTGTAAAAGAACGTTACTATTATAATTTAGTTACTTACGTAGTTTATGAAACGAATCCTTACTTTTTTTCTTTTCCTTGGAGGTGTTTTTACAATAACTCAATTGCAGGGGCAATGTATTTCTAATTACCCCAATGTCGAAAACTTCGACATAAATGGTCAAAATGGTTGGGGGTCTGTCATTGTTTCCGGATTATTAAATACATGGGAATTTGGAACTCCAGCAAAAGTAACAATTAATAGTCCGGGTTCTGCCCCCAATTGTTGGGTTACGGGAGGGCTTTCTTCCGGTAAATATGGGAATAATGAAAAATCAGCTGTAGTTAGCCCTTGCTATGATTTAAGCAGCCTTTCACAGCCACAAGTGGGACTAAAAGTTTGGTGGGAGAGTGAATATAGCTCTGATGGTGCTGTACTCCAATATTCTACGGACGGGCTAATATGGTATGTCATTGGGGCATTAAATGACCCCTATAATTGGTATAATGATAACACTATATCCGGAGGACCAGGCGGACAAGTGGGTACTACTGCTCACGGGTGGACGGGAACAACCAGCCCTGCCGCTTACGGTAGTGGCGGGTGGAAATTTGCTCAACGCGCACTACCTCCCGGTTGTACGGGGCAGCCCAGCGTACAATTTCGGTTAGCCTTCGGCTCAAATACTTCTATTAATGACGATGGATTTGCTTTTGATGACTTTACCATCAGGGAGAAGTTTGACATCAACTTAGGTCCAGACCGTACTTTATGCGGAGGGGTTCCTATTACATTAGATGCTGGCTCTTTTCCTAATGCCACCTATCAGTGGAATACTAACCAAACCACCCAAACAATCAATGTGAGCGGACCTGGTACTTTTATCTGTACGGTTACAGATGAAATGGGTTTTAAGGATAAAGATACAGTAGTAGTAACGAACTCTACTTTAATCCTGACACTTGGGCCTAATCAGTATCTCTGCCCCAATCAAACGATAACACTTAATTCTAGCAACCCCGCTGCACCAACCCACGTGTGGCAGCAACTCCCTTCGGGAAATATACTCAATTCCTCCCAATATCTTTCGGTAACTAGTGGCGGGACATTTGTCGCTACAGTTTCGGATAATGTGGGTTGCACCCTCAAAGATACCATTACGATTTATCAGGAAGTGCTACCTAACGTAGATTTTGGGAACGATACTACAATTTGTTTCGGCACTAATTATCTATTAGATGCAGGAGTAGGTGGACCTGGTACTTCTTATGTGTGGAATATCGGACCGGCTTCCCAGACACTCACCGTCTCTGCGCCGGGTTTGTATATTTGCAATGTATCGTCTCCAAGCGGGTGCGTAGTGAGTGATAGTATAAATGTAAGCGTAGCCCCTGCTCCCGTTGTAAATTTAGGACCTGATAGAAACGAATGCGGAGCATTTACCCTAGATGCCGGTAATCCGGGCTGCTCATACATTTGGAGCACAGGGGCAACCTCTCAAAGCATATCCTTAAACACTCCGGGTCTATACATTGTACAAGTTACGAATAGTCAGGGGTGTAAAGCATGGGATACTATTGTTATTCAGTCTTCTCCTCCCTTTTCTGTGAACGTAGGTCCAGATAGAGTAATTTGTGACGGGATTCCCGTAGTCTTAGATGCTGGTAATTTTGGGGCAGGTTATAGCTTCTTCTGGTCCACTGCTGCTACCTCTCAAACGATTAATATTACGCTGCCCGGAACCTATTATGTAAAAGTAACAAATGTGGACGGGTGTTTTCGCACGGATACTGCTGTGGTTACATTTTCCAGCCTTGCAGTAGATTTGGGACCTGATATTTCTATTTGTAATGGAGCTTCTGTCGTACTAAACCCCGGTTCGAGTATCTATAATTACAGTTGGTCAAACGGCATGACCTCTCCTACTATTACAGTAACAACCCCAGCTACTTATATTGTGTCCGTGATGGACGGGCTTGGCTGCATTATAAAAGATACCGTTATAGTAAATTCTACCGGAAATTACCTTGCCGGAATAGGGTCGCCTCCTTATGGCTATTTGCTTTCTCCTATTTCTTTTACGGACAACTCTACCGCAGGCGCGAATCAATGGCAGTGGAATTTCGGAGATAACCAAGGTACTTCCACTCAACAAAACCCTACTTATACCTATCAGTCCTTAGGGAATTTTACGGTTAGCCTCACCTCTTCCAATGGAATTTGTAGCCACACTACTACTAAGGTCGTTAGTATATGGGTAACGGACATCGAAGACAAACAAGCGGGCATAAGAATGAATGCTTATCCTAATCCTAATGATGGGAATTTTATCATCACTCTTAATGCTGTCAATCAGTCTGATGCTACACTTGAAATATTTGACCTTAACGGAAAAGTTATTTGGGCTAAAACATATACTGATTTTACCGAAGTTCAAGAAGATATAAATCTTGAAAATACGAGTGCGGGGATATTTATTCTTAAACTCACCAAAGATGCCCATTCAATCTACGGTAAAATAAGTATTTATTAATCGTACCCTCTCAGCTATATAAGCTGTATTATGAAACGCAAGTATCATGTTTTGGGTTAAGTCTCCAAACACTATACTTGCGTTTTGTGCCTAATACATGACGGGAGGCTACGTTCTTTGGAGTAAACACATTAAAAAATTAGGACTTATACATTTTTTGTGACAAATTGATATTCAGCAATTTATAGTTTAATCCATAATACAATAGATTATTGATTATCAGATATTTACTTTTTATTTTGTATAAGTCTCCAAATTATTAAAACGACAGAGTTCAGCCTCTCCCCATGTTGAGCGAAACGAAACATCACACCCTATATAATCCTTTTCTTAGCAAAAATTAAACTCGCCTCTGAAAGAACGAAATAGTTTATCGCGAAACATGTCAATAAGGGCAGGAAAAATTTTGCCGTTAGGTACATAATACGGGTAAAACAAACGCCCCCAATTTATCCCTCTTTAATTTCTAACAGAATTAAGACATTTTTTTTGCTTTAATAAATTTGCCTTAAAATATTCAGATTACATTTAGATTTTTTCTTTATCTTCGCACTTATAAACAATTTTACTGTTTTTTTTGCATAACAAATAATTACCATTAAATAAATCATAATGAACACTACAATGACACAACCCCAATTTGTACATTTCATAAAATCTTGGATTTACACAATCTTGATGCTGCTATTCGCTACTGCTCCGATACATGCTTCGGAACCTTGCCCCACACTTGTAAAAAGTCTAAATTACAAGGAAACTAAAAACATGTCTGATATTTCTAAGACAAAACCTTATCCATATAAAACGCCGCTTGGGGGGAAAGATACCGGGTATTTAGCATTGGGGATTTCCTTTATTATTTTTTCACTTTCGGCTATTGCCCTACTTGTATTGAAACTCTCCGGCGTATTTTCACTAGTGAGTTGGGTATGGGTATTATCCCCGCTTTGGATGTTAGGAGCATTAGTGATTATATTCTTTATTGTTGCTTTATTCTTGGGGCTACAAAAACGGGCTAATATTTGATGGTTATTTAGTCAGAGAATCGTATTAGTACTAAATTCCAATTTTTCTGGATAATCTGTGGTGTAATGTAATCCGCGACTTTCTTTGCGGAGGCTTGCAGATTTTACGATAAGATAAGCAATCGTAATGACATTGCGAAGCTCGCATAATTCCGGAGAAACCCGCGTTTTCTGATAAAAGGCTTCTGTTTCGTGATAGATAAGTTCTATTCTCCTTGCTGCTCTTTCAAGCCTAAGATTACTTCGAACAATACCCACATAATTACTCATAATACTTTGAATTTCTTTTAGGTTATGAGAGATTAAAATCCATTCTTCCGTTCGGGTAGTTCCGCTCTCATTCCAATCAGGAATCCTTTCATTAAAATCAAAACCTTGAACAATGGAGTGAGTTGCTGCATATATTTGAGTGGCATACACAATTCCTTCCAATAGAGAATTAGAAGCAAGACGGTTTGCGCCATGTAAACCACTACAAGTACACTCTCCGGCAGCATACAAACGTTCTATAGAACTTTTGCCGTTCATATCCACCATGATACCTCCACACATATAGTGAGAGGCGGGGACAACCGGAATCATCTCACGGGTAATGTCTATTCCTTTCTTAAAGCAATGCTCATAGATAGTAGGAAATTCCCTTTTTATTTCTTCCGATTCTATATGGGTAGCATCTAGATAAACGTAAGGCATACCCGATAATTTCATTTCATTGTCTATAGCCCTTGCCACGATATCTCTGGGCGCAAGACTCAGCCTGGCATCATATTTTTGCATGAATTCTTTTTGGGAATAGGCATCTTTTAATACCGCTCCATGCCCTCTTAGTGCTTCTGTAATTAAGAACGCAGGTCTTTCGCCGGTGGGGTCATAAAGAGAAGTGGGGTGGAATTGATTGAACTCCATATTGGCAACTCGTCCTTTTGCGCGATAGACCATCGCGATACCATCGCCAGTTGCTACGGCGGGGTTAGTTGTAGCGGTATAGGCGTTTCCTGACCCGCCTGTACATAGGACGGTAATTCGGGACAAAATGGTGATTATTTTCCCGGATTTTGTATCTAAGGCATATACCCCGTAACATTCTACTCCGGGTGTCCCTCTGTTAATATAGCTTCCGAGATGATGCTGGGTAAGGAGGTCTATGGCAAAATACTTTTCTGTAATGGTAATATTAGGATGTTTTTTTACTGCCTCCGTTAGTGCGCGCTGTATCTCCTTACCTGTAGCATCTTTGGCGTGTAAAATCCGATGGTGTGAATGCCCGCCTTCTTTAGCAAGCCCAATTTCCCCCTTTTCATTTTTATCGAAATTTGCTCCCCAATCAATGAGTTCTCTGATTCTTGCCGGTGCGTTTTCCGCTACTAATTTTACGACTTTGGGGTTACACAAACCATCTCCAGCAATAAGGGTATCCTGAATATGATTTTCAATCCTATCCTCCGGAGAAAAAACCCCTGCTATCCCTCCTTGCGCCCAATTGGTATTAGTATCTCCCGTAGAAGATTTTGTAATAACCAATACCTTGTGGCTTTCAGCGGCTTTAAGCGCGAAAGAAAGCCCCGCAATCCCGCTGCCAATAACAAGGTAGTCTGTATAGATTTTATTTTCCATTCTTCTATCTGTAAAAAAACGTCTCAATCTCGAATCATTGAGAGATGAGGTTGCAAATATAACGATAAATGCAAGATAAAGCAGAAGCGTAATGAGAGAAAATCATTTTTACTTGACCAATAAAATCCAGCCTTTGATGATTTTAGGTTCATTTCCGGCAAGTTTCAATTCTTCGTATTCAATTACGTAATAATATACTCCAAAAGGCATAATCTTTCCGGATCCATCTATGGTGCCGTCCCATAAATTCTGAATATCATTCCCATTTTGATGAATTAACACTCCCCATCGGTCGTAAATTCCGATTTTTTTCAATACCACAGACCGCGAAATAAGTGGCTGAAAAATATCGTGTATTCCATCACCATTGGGGCTAAAAACATTCGGTAGGGCAAACTCGGGGCAATAATCCACGCAAACGGGAGGCGTTAGTTCTGCGGTATTCCCATACACATTCGTAGCCGAAACAGAATAACACCCAGCATAATAGGTAGGGTTATTCCCATAGTCTATAACAAAAGTCGTATCATTTAAAAAATTATAGGGAAGCGTAGCAACCAGAACATAAGGACCGCCAAAACTTGTAGCGTAATGTAGCTGAATATGAGCCGTAAGATTATCGCAATCCTCAATTTGTTTTTTAATGTGAATAGTGTGCTGATAAGAAAAGCAATTTCCGGATACTGTTACACCAGGGTTACAAGGCGGGCTACTTTCTCTGGGATACGCACAAGCCTCATTAGAATCATTGATTAAATCCGGCTTAATATCGGGAAGGTTATAGCTGCCGTGTGAACGGATAAAATAACAATACCTAATATCAGGATTAAGATTAGTGTCTTGATAGGTATATTCTGTACCTCCGTTAGCCGTGAGGGTAGTGAGGATAATCGGAGTAGAGCCATTTTCACTTCGATAAACCTCAAAAGTAGTATTAACCCAAGGGACAAAAACTGTCCATTTTAAATCAATCACTCCAGCTGTAGCAGCAATATTCAAAAAGACAGAGGAACCAACACGGTTAGTAACATGTCCAGAAGGAATCAAATTTCCAGCAGCATCGGTAAGCTCAACCCTATAGTTATATCCTCGAATGACGGTATTTACATTCTGGTCAGTAAAGGTAGTATCATTCAGCCCAAGTATTCCGCCAATTTGAGCAACAGGATACTGATTATTATTGGCTCTAAATAAGCGATAACTATAAGGAGCTGTAAAAAAGGGGTCAATTGTATCGGGTTTTGACCATGTAACAAAAATACTTCCGGTATTTTCGTGGGTAGTGAGAATACTATTATTGGTGATATAAAGCGAATCCCCTATGAAAGAAACACATGCCTGATTAGAGGCGCAGCTTTCCATATCGGGATTATAAGTAAGCCCAAACATTGCCGTTACAACATAACAAATTTCTCCTTCAAAAAAGGCTGAGGGGTTATCCAAAATATCAGTGAACGTAGTAGTTGCCCAACCGGTTACATACCCAATCCGGGTAAATCCGGCAGACTCAGGAGATTGTTCACAGCATATTGTATCTTGGATAAAGGGCGTAGTAGTAGTTTTTCTATATATCTTGTAGCCCACCGCATTACTACAATCGGACGGAAGCCAATCAAGGAGTACCGTATTATTGGTTTTAGTGGCGGTTAGCTCTTTGGGAGCAGGAGGGATTACCCTTATAGAAACCGCTTTGTTGGCAGTAAGCATAGCATTACCCGGACTTCCGACATAGGAAAAATTGTCATGGGCGAAGAAATCAACTTGATAGGGAGTTTTTCGGATATTATCGCATAGCGTTGCCCATATTACCTCACCCGTGATGGTGTCGCTATGTAGCCCAACCGGAAGCACCGTTCCTCCCATCGGATTAGATAAGGCAACTACGGCAGGATTATTCACGGCAAAAGGTCCGTTATTGCCAAGGATTGAGTTATTTAGAGCAAGATAAATAGAGTCATTTTCGTTTGGGTCCCATGATTTAAATCCAAAACGAAGGGTGTCATTTGCGGTTATACAAGTATCCGTAATTGTTTCAATGATAGGCGGGTCATTGTTGCAATTTTTTACAATGATTACCATATCCCGCATGACATGCCCTAATAAAACCCCATTTCTATATTCTTCTACAATAAAGGCAAAATTAAAAACGCCAATCATTTGAGGAGTAGCCCATGTAATAATTCCTGTCAAAGGGTCAATATCGAAAGAACTTGCTCCAAAAGAACTTGCATCCGGAAACTCATAGCCTGTAGCAGCTATAGGCACATAAGGACCATTATCGGAGTCATATTGTTGGGAGGGAATGAGGCGATATACTAATGAATCCCCGTCAGCATCAAAGCCTCCCGGATTATGTGTCCATAGCTTCCCCTTGCAGGCTTCATCTAAGGGACGATTTAATAATAAAGGAGTATTATTATTTCCAATTAAAGGATTAGTAATGAATAACTCCGTTTGAATATAGAAGTTTACATCTCCAGGATTAGAAATATTGGCAATATCCGCTCTTCGGGTAGGGTCAAAATAACGAATCAAAAATCGACCCGGACCAGGGAAAATATAGGTCGTGCGATAAATGTTCTCCTTCACCGTCTGATAAACCGGTACACCAAGGTGAGCATTATTAATATTACAGTTGGGTTGATTGGAGGCAAGCGGTCCGTTTTCTCTGGGTATATCTTCGATTTCAGTTATTTTTACTCCGGAGGCATTCCATATTTCTAAGGTAGCGGCACACCTATCTACTTGTGCAGGCGCGGGGTCTGTATAGGTCGTAAGCAGTAGCTCATATTGATTTACACCGATTTGCTTGCAAGTAATTTGCCCTGCAAGGTTATGCGATGCCCAAAGGGAATGAATCCCTATGAAAAACATGGGTATTAAAAGATATATCTGTAAGGGTTTGAATTTTTTTTGCATATTTTTGTACAAGCATTGAGATTATGCGAATAAGAAATATTTCCCCAAATATACATTATTTTTCTTAATAATTGGAGGTAAGCAGTTATGAGTGATTAATTTTTGGTTTTTAGTTTTTAGGGCTACAAAAACGAACGATTTGTTTCTCAAAATGCGAAATCACAAATGATATTATTATTGGATTATTTATAGGTTTGATTCCGCATGAAATGAAATGCTAAGTAAGGAGATAATCTCAATATAATGCACATTTCCAGCCTGCTACTTTCTAATTCCTAACGAAATAAAAACATACATTTCTATTTTATTACGCGCCTACACTACAAGATATTATGACAAAGCATGTGTAAAATTTTGATTATTCCGACAGATTGTCGCTCAATTATGCCATAACGTCTGTAAAAACGAAATGGCACTAAGATTGTAAGAAGGAGAGAAAATATAATCTTAAAATTTTTCAATATAGCAGAAAAAATGGCAAAAATAATCGGAATAGACTTAGGTACCACCAATTCATGTGTCGCAATCATGGAAGGTACTGAGCCTATAGTAATCGTAAACTCGGAAGGGAAACGGACTACTCCATCGGTAGTAGGCTTTACTAAGGACGGAGAAAGAGTAGTAGGAGAGCAGGCAAAACGTCAGGCGTTGGTAAACCCTGCAAAGACCATTAGCTCTATTAAACGCTTTATGGGACATACTTATTCTGAGGCTCAATCCGAAGTGAGTAAGATGTCTTATAGTGTAGTAAGCGGAAGGAATAACTTGGCAGTAGCCAAAGTTGATGACCGCACCTATACCCCACAAGAGATTTCCGCAATGATTCTTCAGAAAATGAAAAAAACAGCGGAAGATTACCTTGGATATGAGGTAAAGGAAGCAGTAATTACTGTTCCGGCTTATTTTAATGATGCACAAAGAAATGCAACCAAAGAAGCGGGAGAAATCGCAGGGCTTACGGTACGCCGTATCATCAATGAGCCTACTGCCGCCGCCCTTGCATACGGGTTAGATAAAAAAGGGAGAGATACTAAGGTTGCAGTTTTTGACCTTGGAGGAGGAACTTTTGACGTTTCTATTCTTGAATTACAAGACATAGATGGAGATATGCTTTTTGAGGTATTATCCACAAACGGAGATGTACATCTCGGAGGGGATAACTTTGACCATATAATCATTGATTGGCTTGCGGAGGAGTTTATGCGTGAAAACGCCGGAATAGGGATAGACCTAAGAAAGGATTCTAAATCCTTACAGCGACTAAAAGAAGCTGCTGAAACCGCAAAAATCGAACTTTCGGCTTCTTCTAATGCTTCTATCAGCCTTCCCTATATATACATGGGAGCAAGTGGACCGCTCCACCTTGAGCGCAGTCTTAGTCGTGCTAAGTTTGAGCAGTTAGCAGAGTCTCTATTTAACCGTTGCCTTGAGCCTTGCCGGAAGGCACTTCAAGCTGCCAAGCTGAAAGCAGAAGATATAAACGAAGTTATTCTTGTGGGTGGCTCTACTCGTATTCCTAGGGTACAAGAAATTGTAAAGGACTTTTTTAAGCGGGAACCCAATAAAAGTGTCAATCCTGATGAAGCAGTTGCGGTAGGTGCGGCCGTTCAAGGAGGGGTTCTCTCTGGAGATGTGAAGGGAATTCAGTTGTTAGACGTTATTCCGCTCTCTTTGGGTATCGAAACGCTTGGCGGAATGTTTACTAAAATGGTAGAGGCAAATACTACTATTCCACATAAGAAATCAGAAGTATTTACTACGGCAGTAGATAGTCAGCCTTCTGTTGAGATTCATATCCTCCAAGGGGAGAGACCTATGTCCGGAGACAATAGAACACTTGGTAAATTCCATTTAGATGGTCTGCCCCCAGCTCCAAGAGGAATCCCCCAAATTGAGGTTACTTTTGATGTAGATGCTAATGGAATACTCAATGTAAGTGCAAGGGATAAAGCTACAGGTAAAGAACAGAAAATCCGAATTGAGGCTTCAACAGGATTAAGTAAGGCAGAAATTGAAAAAATGAAGCAAGAAGCCCTCCTCAATGAAGAAGCCGATAAGAAACGTAAAGAAGAAGCAGAAAAGTTTAATACTGCCGATACCCTTATTTTCTCTACCGAAAAGCAACTAACAGAGCTAAAGGATAAATTGCCTGAAAATCACAAAACTGCAATTCAGGCAGCCCTCACGGAACTGCGCTCGGCTTATGAAAAAAGAGATATCCCTTCTATTGATGCAGCGAGTGCAGCCCTAAATACTGCATGGGAAAACGCCTCAAAAGAAATTTATAGCGCTCAAAACCAGCAAGATGCGAATACGAGCGAAAAAAATTATGAAGAAAATCAAAACAAAAATGAGGATAAAAACGTTACAGATGTAGATTACGAAGAAGTTAAGTAATCTCGAAATAAAAAATCGCAAAAATCAATTAATTTTTCATAGAGCAAGGAAAGTAATTGGGTAGTGTTTTTTCATAGTTGTAAAGTGGGACTTGCGCACCTGTGACTGGGGCGCAAGTTTTTTTATAATCAACCTTAACCCATTTCTTTATGAAAAGGGGGATAAAACCTAATATCTCCCCTCCAAAAAAATAAATAACCTCGTGATTTTCTATAAAAACGCTTTTGCTACAGCGTTTATAATCCACCGTAAAATTATGAGGGCTAAATACCGTCAGCCCTTTGATATGCCAAAGAGATGACGATTTATGCAACTATCAATGCCGTATCTATAAGCTGAAAGCCCTGATAATCTCGGTATAAAATCAAGTTTAATAGGGAATTACAACTCCCTATCTGCTATCCTCTTTTTTGCCACCCTCCGAATATATAGTATGTATAATGTCTCGCTTTTGCTCAACATGACGGGAATGGGTTTGATTCTTTCATTTGGTAAGCCCAAAATTAATTTCTAATATTGCAAGAAAAAAGTATACAATATGAAATATTCTTTTATTATTATTTTATTGTTTTTTGTATTGTCGGGGCTAAAAGCGCAAAGCTATACCCATTACTTTACGGGGGATACTACCAATGTAGAGCCTCCGGTAGAGGGCGGACTTTGCCTGATGGGAGGGGCAACCGAAAATGACTCTGCTATGATATGGTTTTTAAAGCAGGCTGGCGGTGGGGATATTGTCGTTATCCGTGCTACAGGAAGCGATGGCTACAACAATTATCTTTACACCGATTTAGGGGTAACTGTGAACTCTGTAGAGACATTGATTATCCCGTCCTTAGCCGCTGCCAATGAGCAATATGTTATACGACAGCTCAGGGGAGCAGAAGGGGTTTGGATTGCGGGAGGAGACCAATTTGATTATGTATCTTATTGGAAGGATACACCGGTAGAGGACGAACTTAACGCACTGATTGCAAGAGGGGGCGTAATCGGGGGAACAAGTGCAGGAATGGCTATTTTGGGACAGGCTTATTTTAGTGCCGAAAACGGAACAAGCACTTCCACCGTAGCGTTAAATAATCCCTTTGACAATACCGTTACACTTGGGTATGGGGATTTTATTGCCCATCCGCTTATGCAAAAAGTGATTACTGACACTCATTATGACAACCCGGACCGAAAAGGAAGGCAGATGACTTTTCTATCCAGAATGGTACAAACTCATAACTTGCGCTTTTTTGGAATCGCCGCTGAAGAGTATGTGGCAGTTTGTATTGATAAATTTGGGATTGCGCGGGCTTTTGGGGATTTTCCTGCTTTTGAAGATTTCGCTTATTTTTTAGTTACTAATTGCCCCCCTCCCATTACTCCGGAGACTTGTACCTCCGGAGTACCGCTGCATTGGGATAGAAATAACTTGGCAGTAAAAACCTATAAAATTAATGCTACTCCAAATGGAAGTAGTACATTTGACCTAAACGATTGGAAAACTACAAACGGGGGCGGAAGTTGGGAAAATTGGTGGGTTGATACGGGGGTACTTAATAGCTCACAAGGAGCACTCCCTCCGGAATGTAACACGGTATCTATTCAACCCATAGAAACAGAAGAGAAAATTAGTATTTATCCTATCCCTTCTGACGATGTGCTTAGGATTATGCTACATGACTTCCAAGAACCTACTATGATTACTCTTTTCTCGGCAGACGGAAAAAAACAGTTTCAGACTTATTTGAGTAATCCTGAAAATCATATAGACATCAGACACTTACCCCAGGGATATTATTACCTCCAAATCTCAGGGAAGGCTTACCCCGTACATAAAAACTGACCCCATGAAAATCCCTACAAATGTATTAAGGCCGCTTAACTTATTTTCCGGTCCTGTAATAGCATTATTAGTTTGGTCTTTTGCGGATTTAGTACCCAACAAGCCAGAGGCTACCTTAATGGCAGGAGTTACGCTTTGGGTAGCCCTGTGGTGGATGACAGAGGTCGTTGATTTGGCGGTTACCTCCTTGCTCCCACTCGTACTTATGCCGCTAATGGGGATTATGGACATGAAGGAGGTTGCATCTCAATACATGGACCATGTTATTTTTCTATTTGTTGGGGGATTTATCCTTTCTTTTGCGGTTGAAAAATGGGGACTGCATCAGCGAATTTCACTCGGATTATTATCTCTTATTGGAGATAACCCTTCCAGAATTTTAATCGCCATAATGACCACCACTTTTTTTATCTCTATGTGGATTTCCAATACGGCAACAGTACTAATGTTATATCCCGCTGTGGTTTCTATCATCGGGATTCTTCAAAACACAACGGGTAAAGCCACACTTTCTAGCGGAAAGGCTTTATTGTTGGGATTGGCTTATGCCGCGTCTATTGGTGGCATGGCTACTTTGGTTGGTACACCTACGAATATGATTTTTTACAGTTATTTTACCCAAAACTATCCAGATATTACCTCACTTAACTTTGCTTCTTGGTTTGGTATAGGGTTTCCCGTTGCCTCAATGCTTGGTGTTTTTAGCTATTTTTTACTGCGCTTTCTTTTTATTCCCAAAGAGGAAAATCAACCCTTTGATAAATCCCTCTTTCAAGATATGTACCGGAAATTAGGAAAGATTACTTACGAGGAAAAGGTTATAGCGGCTTTATTCTTGATAACTGCGTTATTGTGGTTCACGCGTTCGGATTTAGTGTTTGGAGAGATAAAATTCAAAGGTTGGAGCAATCTTGCCCCTAATCCCAAATGGGTTCAAGATAGTACAGTAGCTATATTTATGGCATTGCTCCTCTTTTTTATTCCGGCTTCGCCACAAAAACAACCCTCACTCTCAAAAACTGACAAATTATTGTCATTAGAAGAGGTAGAAAACGCTTCAGAGTTACAAAATACCATTCTCTCATGGAAAGATGTCCATAAGTTCCCCTTTGGCATTTTGCTACTTTTTGGAGGAGGATTTGCCTTGGCAAAAGGATTTGAACGAACAGGATTGAGCCTTTGGCTATCTGAAAAACTGACATTTTTAAATATGGGTATTCCCCTTTTATTAGTAGTCGGGATATGTATCATTATCTGCATTATCAGCGAATTTGCCTCTAATGTAGCAAGTATTCAACTTACCCTGCCGATATTAGCGACCTTGCACGATACGATGGGAATCTCTCCGCTTATGCTTATGGTTCCCGCTACGCTTGCCGCTTCCCTTGGCTTTATGCTACCCGTAGCTACTGCTCCTAACACCATTGTTTTTAGCTCTCGTAAAGTCCCAGTAGCTTCAATGATGAAAACAGGCTTCTGGTTAGACATAGCCGGAGTAGTCTTGATAAGTACAGTAGGATATTTTCTAACTAGGCTATGGTCGTAGTATAAAATTCATATCTGCTTTTATACCAATTATATTAATTAAT